>CAZIHJ010000031.1:0-30883 GCA_964538485.1 uncultured Chitinophagales bacterium
GGATGATTGACCTTACTCTGAAGCAACTTCTCTCCATCGTCTAGCGCCCAGACCCGTGAAAGTCCGCTCTGCGAAAAAGAAACCTGATGATTTACTCCTGCAAGTAACCCCAAAAATATTGCCCCGATAAGTCTCATTCCCATCCCTCAATATCACTGTGTTTGCTCCAAGCCCGGGAGATCCGCCTCAGATGGCACAGTGATACAGGTCAACGGGAATGCCAAGGATCGCCCCATCAGGAAAACTCATTCCTGTCGGGTGATGACGCAATTGTTGAGGCCGCATCAAGGGATGATCACAGAAACTACAGTATCAGCCTGCGACATTGTACAAACTATACGTGAGAGAATTGATGCTGAGATTACAGATGGGTGACAGAAGAGAGGGGAAGAAACTTATTCGATCGGTTGAGATTTCCAGCGGGGGGCAAGTCGATAGACTTCGTTCACATGGATGTTTGCAACGTCGTCCCATGTTCTTCCCGAGCGCATCAATCGCGCGCGAGACCGTACATTTTCGAAGAATCCAACGTCATCAATAAATCGAAGCATGCCTGCCGAAAGCTCCAGCGGTGAATTCCCGGTGAGAATGCCGTTCACCTCTTGCTCAACCACTTCGCGGTTGGGCGGATTGTCCGTTGCGACAATGGGTATACCCATGGCACGGTATTCCAACACCTTCAGTGTCGGCTGATACTGCCAGTCCTCCACATTCGGGACATACGCAATTGCCACATCGAATCGGGCAATTGTCTCAGGGATTTTTTGGTAGGGAACCGGGCTGCCCAGGTACACATGGTTTGTGAGACCGAGGCTGTGGATCAGGCCGTTATAATATTCTCTATCGTCTCCCGGCCCGATTAATGTCAGTGAGAACCGGTCGTTCTGCCGCAACACCTCCGCCGCAGCGTTGAGCAAGAGTTCCAGATTTCTCATCTTGCCGATCGTCCCGATGTACACAAACGTACGCTTGCCGCCGGTCTGTATATCCGGCGGCAATTGAAACGTAAGGAACTGTTTATCCACACCAATTGGCGTGACCGCTCCCCAGCGACGCCATTGCATTCCCAACGCTCTTTCAGCGGCAAACGTTGAAGCGAAACATGATTTGTTATAGGAATACCGGGCATTGTATCGTATTCTCTTGAGCGCCCGCAGATTCGCTATCCTGCCTTTCACACTCCCGTTCCCCCACAACCCCAACTGGCGCACGTCAAAAACAAAGAACATCCCTGACGGCATACACATCGGCACGTACCCCGAGAACATGGTTTTGTTTACCTGAACGATATCGGGAACAAATTCCCTCAGGAATTTCTTGACGCGACCAAGGAATAGCAGGTAGTGTACGCGTCTGAGTATTTGTCTGACAATCGGCACCCGACTGTTCGTTGGCGCCGGCCCGGGAAGTATCGCAACAACTCCCTTCCCATCGCTCAGCACAAGGTTGCCGTCCTTGTCCGGAGTGCCGACAAGCACGGTATGTCCTTGCGTGCGAAGAGCAATGGCCAGTTCGTTGTAGACCGGAGTTGGATTGTTGGAATAGAACTGAGCAAGCACGATCTTCATACCGGTTGCACGCTTTTTGGTGTACCGCCTTCAAGTTCAGAAGGCGGTGTGCGACGCATGGCTGAGCGGAGGAGATCAATCATCTCAAAGAGTACGGTCCGCCGGATCAACAGCATCATTCCAAGAAACACCAACGCTCCTGCAATGAGGAACATTGAGAGTCTGAGAATCCCGTTGCCGAACAACGCAACCATTGTTGGCCGAAGAAAAAAGACAACTGCCACCATGACCAGTCCGGAGAGAAGTGCCGGAAACAACGTTGTAAGAATTTGACGGGGAGCGCCCGGGAACAGCGATTGGACTTGCCGCAGATTGTACACGTAGCCAATCGATTGACCGATCAACATCGCACTGGCAATTCCCTCAATGCCCCAACCCATCAAGGCAAACATCATCGTAATCATGACACTCAAGACGAGAAGGCCCGCGCGCAAATCGAAATGTGGCCGCCCAACGGCAAGGAACAGAGGCGACGTCGTTGAAGAGAGTACACGCACAAGGCACATCACACACAGGATTTGAAATGCCGTTACCATCGGCATCCATTTCTCGCCGAACAAACTCCCGATGATCTCCGGAGCAAGCACACACAAGCCAAGACATGCAGGCGCAGCAACAAGAGAGAGAACAGTTAGTGTGTTAAGATATGCACGCAGCAAGCGTGTGCTATCATCTTGCATCCTGGCATACGATGGAAACAGCACCCCACTGATGACGCGATTGAACCCGTCGACGGTATGGGTTGAGAAATCATACGCCTTGCTGTAATACCCCAAGGCCTGAACACCAAGAAACCTCCCCACTATCAGATTATCGACAATGGAATTAAAAAAAGATACAAGCCCGCTCCCGGTGCTCTGCACGCCGTAACGCAGCAGCGATTTAAAAACGCTCTTATCAATGCTTCGTGGAATCAGCCATTGTTTCTCAGAGCACATGGACACTTGAAGGAGAGCACGAACGGGAGCTCTTGCCAGACTCGCGTAGACAAGACTCCACATGCCGTATCCCAGATATGCGAGCCCCACAGCCAGACCCATATACAGGACCTCGGGAACGATCGCCGACACACTCATCTGCACAAACCGCAGTTCCTTTTGCAGTAGTGCTTCAGGTACAAGCGATACAGATTGAATCAGGATAATCGGGGCCAACCACCGGAGCAAGTCGGCAACTTGAGCGTTCCCCAGCAACGTTGCAAAACCGTACGCATTTACGTAGACGATGAGAGAACAACAGATGCCTGTAACAGATGTGATAATGATGGCATGAGGAGCAGCGATGCGAACCGGAAGTTTTGTTTGAACGAGCGCCTGTCTCATTCCCAAACCGGAAAACAAACTCGATGTCTGAAGCAGAATGAGGGCGAGGGCTACAATACCAAAATCGCTTGGCTCAAGTACTCGAACAAGAAAAATCGTTGAGACGACACTGATACCACGCATACCGAGGTTGACAGCACCGAGCAGCATGCTTCCACGTACGGTCTTTGCTTTGAGTGCTGCTATGCTATACCTCTGCAAACTGTAATAATCTTTTCAAGGGTTGAACCGCCGGTACACAACTTATGGTTTTTTGATCCGAAACTCAATCCGGACAATCAGATAACGGGCATGACGGTTTGGATTCGCGCCTGGCGAAGGATCAGGGTAGGCTGGTTGAAGCAGAAATAACTCAGGAAACGGTCTTACGTACTTTTGCGGGCACTCCGGCAACAATCGTATTCGCCGGGACATCCTTGGTAACAACACTTCCGGCACCGACGATGGCATTCTCTCCAATGGTGACACCACAGAGAATGGTCGCACTGGTACCGATAGAGGCACCGCGCTTTACCACGGTTGGTACAACCTTCCAATCGGCTTCGGTCTGCAATGAACCATCCGGATTGGTGGATCGAGGATGTTTATCATTGATGAAGGAAACATTATGCCCGACGAAGACGTTGTCTTCAATCGTTACTCCTTCACATATAAAGGTGTGGGTGGAAATTTTGCAGTTCTTGCCGATCTTTACACCTTTCTGTACCTCGACGAACGCGCCGATCTTGGTGTTGTCATCGACCTCACAGCCGTACATGTTGACGAAATCAAATACTCTGACCCCTTTCCCCAGCTTTACATCCGGGGCGATCTTCTGAAATTGCATGATGCACTCCTTCGCTTCTCATTTTTTGGACAAACCCTGGCTATATGCCAGCCCCTGATTACCGGCCCCTCACAGCAATGATGTGCGAAACATCAGGCCAGCGTACCGTGAAATGGTGGGACCGCAGAATCCGCACGATTTCCTTTGGAACTTGCGACATACCTTTACTTTCAAGAATCCTGAAGTGAACCTCCAATGCAATCACGCAAAGTTCCATTTTCTGCAGGAGGTACGTCATGCCTTTCAACACTTCCAGCTCAAACCCTTCGACGTCAATCTTGACGACATTCGGTATCGTCTTTATTGTGGACACAATATCATCGAGCGTCTTGACATCGACCTCGATCGGTTTCTTCCCTTGCCTTTGATGTACCGACGCTCTGCCGTCAGGTCCGCTCCCTCCGACATACATTACCGCTCTTCCCCCCACAGCCCCGACAGCACATTGATGGATGCATAAACGGCTTGCGGCATCAAGAGTTTTCAGCACGTCACAAGATTTGGGTAGGGGTTCAAAAGCGTGAACCTGCCCTTTGATGACTTTCGCGAGGAAATGCCTTGTGTAATCTCCAACGCTTGCCCCTACGTCGAATACGACATCCGACGCCCTGACGTAAGAAAGCAGCTGATTCCCATACTTGACCTCATTTCCATCTCTGTGTAGGATGCGCCAGACGACCTTTGTCAATCCTATTCTCCTGCACAATGACCTCAGGGAAACGAACGCTGCCGATTGGTACATTTGGGCTCCAGTCTGTTCAATGAATTTGCGCGTCTTTCGACCAGCCAGGGCCGCCGAAAAGGCCTGATGCACCATCATTGAGTGAAGAAAACTCCACGCTTTCTTGCCCGGACAATTCCTATGCGAGCTTGCTGGCCCTGGCCCCGTCGTACACCTGCCAGGGTGAGAGTTCAACTCTTTTGCCACCGGAACGCATGGACATTTCTGCAGCTTCGAGAATCTTTACCACACTCAGCCCGGACTCGCCGTCAGCAATTGGACGTTTGCCCGTCTTGATACATTCGATAAACTCACTGGTCAGGCGGTTGAGCGCTTCCGTGCTATCAATATGCGGCGCATACATGTCGCCTGTCCTGTATTGTACCAATGTCTTGTATACCGATTCCTCTTCCTTCACATCCACACCGCGGTCATACACTCGTACTTTCTCGCTCGGCTCCATATCGTCGTAGACCACCATGAGTTTTGTTCCACCAAGAAGAATCTTGCGCACTTTTACCGGCGATATCCAGTTGACATGGAAGTGTGCGATCAGTTTTCCCTGAAAGTGAACGGCCAGATACGCTATGTCTTCAAATCCATTAAAATGTCGAACCCCTACTGCTGAAACGGAAACCGGCTTGGCGTCAATGAGATAATCCATGATGGAGATGTCATGCGGCGCAAGATCCCAGATGACGCTTGCATCGCGTTGAAACAATCCGAGATTCACACGCACGGAATCAAAATACAGCACATCACCAATATCACCTTTCGTGATCAGTTCCTTCATCTTGCGGACAGCGCCCGTATACACGAATGTGTGATCCACCATCAGGGTCAGGCCCTTTTCATACGCAAGACCAATAAGCTCTTGTGCTTCGACACTACGGGCCGTCATCGGCTTCTCAATAAGAACGTTCTTTCCCGCCTTGAGGGCCTTGAGTGCGAGCGCATAGTGTGTCGACACCGGTGTCACAATGGCCACTGCCTGCACATCGCTCCGCTGAAGGAGATCGTCGTAAGACGTCATCACTTCAACCGATGGAAACAAACGCTGGATATTCTCGAGACGACGTTCGACCATATCGCAGCACACGACACCGTCAACGCCTTTGGTGGCAAGAAAGTTACGGACGAGATTCGGTCCCCAGTATCCTAAACCAACGACCCCTACTTTCATGATTGTTTCCTCATTGAATGATTAACCCCCACCCTTCCCGAATAACATCACGGGAATGGTTTTTAATAAAAGTCTCAAATCCATATGCAACGATGCGTTCTGAATGTAGTACAAATCCAGGATGACCATGTCACGAAACCCCACTTCACTCCTCCCACTTACCTGCCACACACCCGTGCAACCGGGAGCAACAGACAAACGTCTCTTGTGCCATTCTTCATAGTTTTCCCATTCGTAGGGCAGACAGGGTCGCGGGCCTACAAGACTCATATCACCGATAAGCACATTCAACAGCTGGGGAAGTTCATCGAGACTTGTTTGACGGAGGATCTTCCCCGACCGTGTGACAAACGACTTGTTGACAATCTTGGTGGTGCCCTTTTCCATCAACTCCACCGCCCCGCCCTGCCGGATCATCTCGGTAATGAGCTTTTTCCGGTTTTCGTCCTTGTCGCTTCCGACACGCATTGATCGAAACTTGTAGAACGTGAACGGTCGCCCGTTCCTCCCAATCCTCGTTTGTTTATAAAGCACCGGGCCCGGTGAATCCAACTTGATGACAATGGCAATCAGCACAAGAACCGGCAACAGGAAAATAACTCCCAGTGATGCCAGAAGAACGTCAAACACACGCTTGTATGATTCATTCATCGCACTGGGGACAAGCCGTGATACTGCGACAACCGGTATGTCGCCATAGTGCTCTATGAACAACCGCGAGGGAATAACCTCATACAGAGGCGAGCAGATTTTCACCGTGGCATTTGCGCCGGCGCAAAGTTCTGTCAGGGCAACAAATTCGGGATGATCGGTGTTTTCCACGGAAATGAGAATCTCTTCAACATCATGCGTGCGGACTTTCTCATGAACATCTGATACTTTTCCAAGGATGCGCGCACCACGGAAGATGGATGTCCCGACCGGAATGTCGTCATCGAGAAATCCGACGACATCGAGGCCAATATGTCTGTTAAGAAACAGCGTAACGGCAAGTTTTCGTCCTGTCTCTCCCGCTCCTATGATAAGAACCTTGCGTCGCATGATTTCATACTGCGCAACCAGCATATACAGATTGCGCAGTACCAGAATACGAAGAACCAGCGAGCCGCCAAACGCCATCGCTGCGAACAAGGAGATTGTTATCCGGAGGTCGACGACATGATGGGAATCAAAGAAAAATGCAGCGAGAGCAAATCCGATAACCGAAAGAAGTGTTGCGAGGGTGAGCCGCATGACATGCCCTGCAACAGTAACAATGACATTCAGCTTATAGAGATTGAAATAATGAAACACGGAAACGGTGCCCAGCGAGCACAGGGCTACCACGATAATGCCGAAGAGGGGCGGACCCACTTCCACCCCTGTCAACCGGGCAGCGAGAGAATACGCTGTCAGAAATGCAACAAACATCGTCGCCCAATCAATAACGGCGAAGATGTATTTATATAACGGGTATTTTCTTCTGTAGAGTCTCATACAATTTAATCGAAGAATTCCTTTATGGAATCAACGACCTGGTTCATCTGATCCGCGGTTAACTCGGCGAACATCGGGAGCGACAAGCCATGAAGGGCTGCCTGTTCCGTTACGGGGAACCGACCGTTCGCATAGCCAAGGGATTTGTATGCTTCCTGAAGATGCAATGGAATCGGGTAATGAAGACCTGTGCTCACTCCCTTCGCGGTCAGGTGCGTCTGCAGTGCATCTCTGAATCTCGTCTGCACAACATAGAGATGATACACGTGACGGGCACGAGGACTCTCGGCAGGGAGTATAAGGTCACCAACACCCTGAAGCTTTTGTGCATACATTCGTGCGTGAGCACGTCGTGCCTCCGTCCATTGGTCAAGGTAGCCCAGCTTCACTCCTAATACGGCACCTTGAATCCCATCCATGCGATAATTGTGTCCCCATCGTGTATGATGATACTTCTTGATGGAACCATGATCGCGCAACATCCGGAGCTTGGTTGCCAATTCTGCGTCGTTTGTAGTGATGCCACCGGCTTCCCCATATGCTCCGAGGTTCTTTCCGGGATAGAAACTGAATGCTGCAGCAACTCCATATTGACCAACAAATCGGTTGTCGTACTGTGCCAGGTGCGCCTGACACGCATCCTCAAGAACCAACAGGCCATGCTTGTTCGCAATCGCCATGATTGCATCCATCGCTGCAGGTTGACCGTACAAGTGTACAGGAATGATCGCCTTCGTGCGTTTCGTGATCGCTTTTTCCAGAAGAGACGGATCCATGGTATACGTGGCGGGATCAATATCAACAAACACCGGCGTTGCACCCGTGAGGGAAATTGCCTCAGCAGTTGCGATGAATGTGTGCGCAACGGTAATCACCTCATCGCCAGGTCCGATATCCTCTGCCCATAGCACAAGGTGGAGCGCATCCGTTCCGGTTCCAACAGCAACACAGTGTTTTACCCCGTGTGCTTCGGCGAATCGTCTCTCAAAATCCTCCACTGCCTTGCCGAGGATAAACTGTGTCGATTCCATCGTGGCAACGACCGCGGGAACAACTTCATGCTTCAGATTTTCGTATTGGAGTTTAAGGTCAAGGAACGGAACATTCGGTTTGATGGAACTCATGCATTTCCCCCTGGAACAATGTGATCAACTTTTTATCTTCTCAAGACTACGGTATCCACATTTCATTGCAGACAACTTTGAGTACAACGGAGGCACAAAATCTCGCCTTTTACACCGGTACAAGAAACCTCACCACTAGATCATACAGATGTGTTAAGAGGGTTCCCAATTGAGGTCATTGATCTCCCCTATGATCAGTTCTTGAGCGGAATTTTCGCCAACACTAACGGCTCGTTTCGATGTCAGTGAGGCTTGGGGGGGCAGGCAGAATATACTACCGGCCAATTCTATAGTCAAGATGTATGTTTACCCCTTTCAATGACCGCACAAAAGTACTACTTCCTTGATCCGAAAGCTGTGTTTGCCGTCACCTTAACCAGCTCTTCAGCCACCACCCTGTAAGCGCTTCCAAAGAACTTATTCACTCTGGCTAATTCAACAGCCCCTCCAACGTCGAAAGAAGTCTCTGCCGTTGGGAATTCCATGAATACTCGTTATATGTCCTTAGTCCATTCCTCAAAATTCTCTCAGACTCCTCACGATTCTCGAGTATGCCCACAATGACATTTGCAAGACTCGTTGAATTTCCTTGCTCGAAAAAATGAATTGACGAGTCATCAAAGTAGTCAAGAATACCGACCGTGCGTGGCACAATTACCTGTTTTTGCTTTGATAAATATTCAAAAATCCTTGTGGGAAGATTGATCTCGGTAAACACACTCCTTTTGTTTGGAATCACACCAATGTCCACCAGGTCAATTGCGGTGGCAATCTGTTCAAGCGGCACTTGGCCGTGGTAATGCACGATACGCTCAAGCCCCAATGCCTTTCGCATTGCAAGAAACTCCGCCACATAATCCCCATCCCCGTAAACATGAAGATTAGGTGCCTCCACCTTCTCGCGCAGGTGTGCCAGCGCTTCAAGCGCTGTACCAAGGCCATGTCTTTCAACAATCGTGCCATGGTACATCAAGCTTAGCCCTTTGCGCTTTGCAGGACTGCCTTGTTGACCGTTTGCCCTTGAAAAGATTGTCGGATCCGGAGAGTTCATGATGACGACTATTTTGTTTTCCGGACATCCTCGCTGGACAAACAGTCTGACAAATGCTTTGTTGGGTGTAAGAACAACATCAGCGAAACGTGTACTCCATCGTTCAAGTGTATGCAGTGCTCTAATCACCCGATGATGTGCAGGAAGGTCATACTTCGTCATGAATACTTCGGGCATGGGATCATGGAGATCGAGAATAACCCGAGCACCACCAAGTTTCGGAATCAGTGCGGTAAACACCAGAACATCCGGCATATTGTGCACGTGAACAAGGTGATATCGATGACGGAAATGCAGAACAGCAACCTTAAAGAATGCGAGGAAGAAAAAAGCGACATACTCCCAGAGATAGCGAATACGACTTCCCCGTTTTCTGACGATGGGCATTCGGTGTATGTTGACGCCGCCAAATGTATCGTGACCAGGTTCCTGCTCTTTCCTGAGACAGATAACGTCAACAGAAAGTCCCGCACCGATCATTGCTTCCGCCTCGCGACGGACACGGGGATCTTCCGGATAGTAGGAGAAGACCACCATCACAACCCGCCGACCCGCAATGGAGTGCTTTTGTTCAGCCATGGTATGAAGAGGTTATGTCAGGTTTCCATTGCAGCTCGGTGACAGCACGTCCGTTGTTATACTGCATGTTGCGCGTTGCTGCGGCGATCGCATACTCTACATCCACCTTTCCACTCTTTCCAAGCATCTTCTTCAACGCAGTCGCTCCCATGGCAGCGGCCCGAAGCACCCAGGGTCGGATGAAAAAAGGAGTAACGACAAACCCCTTCTTCCTTGCCCACGCAACGTACCACTCGCGATGCTGCAAGTGCTTGTCCGGCGTCAGATTATAGATCCCGCCATCACTGCCAACCCGCAGCCAGCTTACGATGCCGCTCGCGACATCAGTCGCGTGAATGTAGGGCATTCGATTGCGCCCGGTACCGAAGCCGATCGCTCTCTTGCCAAGAATCTTCTTGATAGGGCTCTTGCTATCGTCAAAAATTGGTCCGGGACGAAACACCCCCAACAGCATTTCCTTTCGGGGAATTCCAGTCAAGAGCGATTCCATACGCACCTTCTCCGAGGGATACACAAAATGTCCCACCTGGTCGAGTGGATGGTCCTCAGTGAGCGGAGAAGCACCAGTTGCTGACATCCCGTAGACCGCCACGGAACTGACAAAGGCAAATCTCTTGACACCTGCATCAAGACTTGCTTTGTAGAGGTTCTCCGTAACGACTTCATTCATGGTTGGCCGGGAAGCATTTTGGGCACTGAATTTCCATGCACTGTGAACGACACAGTCCACTCCAAAGACGGCCTCCTGGAGGACTTTCGCATCTTCCAGTGAGCCCCACAGCAACTCGTCTGCTTCTGAAGCGAAGAGTTGTCTTGTGAGAGTTCGTTTATGGAGAACAACGCGGACGGTATAACCTTCACGCTTCAACGCCCGGGCTATGTGTCTGCCGAGAAGGCCGGAATATCCAGTAAGCAATACTCTCATTGTGCAGTCTCCTCCAGCTTGCCATGCTGGGATTGTCCGGTGTTCTCCCAAATACGATCAAGAAGTTGCGTCATGGTTCGCAGTGTTCGATGTTGAACCAGAAGTTCACTGTTGCTTTCTATGACTTCATAAAAATTCTTCATAACATTGGCGATCCCCGGATCCCGCTGGAGCTTGCCCCGCAGGCCTTGAATGATGTTCCCTATCGTACCGCCGGCAAACGCGTATCCTTCAGCAACTCCGGACAGTGCCTTCTTGACAAAGCTCTGTGGACCTCTTCCGCGGGATGAACTAATGATCTGTTTCCCCATATCAATAACAATGGTCCCATTTTCGAGTAGAAATTGGGCCCGCCGTTCATTGCAGCCGTGTCCCAATGAAAGCGTCAGGGACCCTATCTGGTGCTCGTTACGGACAGTCAGATTCATCAGGTCAGGAGAGTTGTTTGGTAATACGTTGCGACGGTTAATGACGACGTGATATTCATCGATTGGCGCCATTACGGACAGGACAAGACTTAGCGGGTGATCGACCATGTTTTGCAAGATTCCGCCCTGAAGTCGGTACGCCCAGTGGAGAGGGTCCTTGTACTGAATCATGCCGCCGCCTTCAGATCCGGCGAAGTTGCAATGCACTGCAACGAGGCCACCGAACGCACCTGATCTGATCATCTCCACCGCCTTCATGACAACGGGCATCCCGAGAGTGCTGTAGTCGCCGCAAAGAATCCTTCCATGTTGTTCTGCCAGGTGAGCGATTTTCTTGTAATCAGCAGCCCTTTCGGTGATTGGCTTCTCGACAAAAACATGCGCCCCGGCAAGGATTGCCTTCTCGGACAGGGCTGCATGCAAATGCGGAGGCGTAACAATGTGTACCGCTCCAGGTTTCTCGGTGCGGAGCATTTCGTCGACATCAGTGTACACGTTACTGATATTCCATTGTGCCGCAAACGCCGCGGCCCGTTTCGGGTCGACATCACATACCGCTATGTGGACGTCCGGTTTCAAGCGACGAAGAATGCGGACATGTGACGCAGCAATGACCCCGCATCCTATGATTCCAATATTCACACTCATATCCTTATGCTAATTCTTGAAAATACCCGTCAAGTCGACGGGCAGCCATAGCGCTCATGAACCTGGCTCGTGCATATCTATGGTTGTAGAGAGAAATTTTCATTCGTTGCTCTTTGTTGGAAACCAGCTGCTCAATAAAGGAGGAGAGCTCACGTTCATCGAGGCCCTCAGTCATGAAACCCATCGCTTCGTGCTCAAAGAAATCCCGAATACCTCCCACGGGCCGCGTAATCACAGGAAGTCCGCACAGCATCGCTTCGACCATCGAAATCGGCAGACCCTCACCGTAGCTGGTCGGGAGAATATAGATATCAGATTCAAGGAACACCTTCTTCTTCTGCTCGTCGTGTATGAAACCGACAAACGAAACATCAGCCAATCCCTTCGAGGCAACAACCCGTTTTGCCTCCGCCAAATCCTCACCATCACCAGCAACGATCAGTCGTAACGCCGGGTGCTTTGCTTTGACCAGTGCATATGCTCCCAGTGTCTCAAAAATACCCTTGGCACGCAGTACACGGCTCAAAAACAGCAACGTCGGTCGATGCAACGCGCCATTGCTCCGTGTTGCGATCACTTCTTCTCCGAGACTTCCAAACACCGCATCATCCACAAAGGTCGTTTCCACCTCAACGGGCATTGTGAAACCGGCATCCAGCAACATCTTCCGGAACTCCTGCGCAAGCACAATGATACGATCCGCCCGGCCGAACACCCATCGGAACAACGGACGCAGGGTGCCTTGTAACACGCGCTCCATGTCCTTGGACCATCCATGAATGAACACCAGCGTTCGCACGCTGAAGAGTGAAGTCAGCAATAACAATACGCCTTCACGGACAAGTGATCTCGGCACCAGAGAGGTGTTAATATGAACGACATCAATACCGCCACGCATCAGCCGTGAAAGGAAACGCACATTCCCGGAGATGAAGCGCGGCAACATCATCCACATGGATTCATGCTCGTCCTTCGGGCCGACAAAGAACAATTCAACGTCCGACTTCAACTGTCCATGGATTGTCTTGCAGTAATTCTGCACCCCTCCCCTGGTTTCAAAACTCGGTGTTATGAGCAGGACCTTCATACGCCGGAGGAACCATGAGCAATCGCTGACGCAACCCCGGAACCCCGATGCGATCTTCCTATGCGGAGCAGGTACGGTTCAAGATTCTTATGGATAATCGTCTCCCATGAGTATTTGCTTGCATCCTTCCGTATTTCATCCGAAGAATATCTGGAACGACGTTCATACACTTTCTTTATGGCGTTGCAGAAACCTTCGGGAGTGTCGTCATGCAATACGCCGTTCGCCTCCGCGATAACACGCTCATTTTCCCGCGTGCCCGTTGCAATCACGGGCATCCCTGAGAGCAAGTATTCAAATACTTTGGTGGGGGGCTGCGATTGAAAATGGTCTTCCATGGGAACGTACGCCACTCCAACGTTACTGCGCCGGAAGTATCCGGGCAGGTCTTTGTGCGCAATTCTCCCGTGAAACGCAATCTGACTCTTGACGGAGCTGTTGTAGATGGCTTCTTGTAAACGGCGCTGATCGCTCTCGCCTCCAAATCCAATGATATCATACGATATGTTCGCATCAGCGGCTGTTTTCATAAACAACTCCAATCCCAGCACCGTGTCGTGCATACGCCGATTGACAAACGTCCCGACATATATCAGACGCAAGTGCTCGAAGTTCTTCGGGCTCGCATCAAGCGTATCTGCACCAAGAGGCAGAACATGTGCATTACTGCCGAGCATGAGATCCTTCCGCAGTCCTTCCGAAATTACCGATACGTGCTGAAAGAACATGCTCTCCACCCACACCCCGATGTTATATATCCTGCGTTTCAACTTCCCCGGGCGAACATATCCTGTCCGTACGTCGAGGTTCATTGGCGTCCCCCGATCAGAAAAACGCAGCAATGAACAGAATCGAAAATACACAATGAACGCGACCGCGTATGATTCCCGCTTCATCTCTGTGCGAGCGCCCATCATCAATCTCCACAGTCTCTGTAACTTGCCTCCCTTTCTGGACACATAGACTACCCGTGTGTTGTCTGGTTGAATTTTCTCGTTCCCGTAGTCCCAACATATGTACGTAACGGCGTACACACCACCCAGGTATTTGCAGTAGTAATATGTATCGGAATGATACCCGAACTGGGCGGGATTAATGATGAGCAGGCGCTTCATGAACAATTTCCGAATCCGTGTCGTTGATCGCTTGTACTTCATCAGGTCCGTCGATGTCAACGTGTTGATGTTCAATCCACACAATCATAAACGCAACTATTGACGCAAACACCTTGTTCAGGATTGCATAATTGTACAACCACATCAGCAGCAGCATACCGGCGAGAAACATTGCGAACGCTCTGGTGTTCCGTGCTCTGCCCGCCTGGTTCTTCAGAAAAGCAAACATGGGAACCGCCAGCAAGATGACGGCAATAATCCCTCCTTGCATCCAGACGGAGTTCAACAGGATTCTGGTTCCTGAGAATGCATACATCGACTGGGCAAAACGCGACGTCCCGATGATCCCTCCGGCCTGAAAAATACCATATCCCATACCCACAATGGCTGTCCAGACATCATCGGCCATCATCTCAAACATCATCACGACCTTTTGAAATCTCGGGACATCGACACCCTCCCGCTTGTCGTGAAGCAAATACTTCTCGAAGAATTCCGGATCGAGAAGGTTATCTGTGCTTTGGACGTTTTCACTGTAATAAGAATTCAAAGCTACCAGTAAGAACACTCCTAGAAGCACGACTGGAATGGATCTCAGCAGGCGCCGGGAATCAATGATGAACAGCATAAAAAGGGTGAGATAGACAAACGAGACCTTGGTTTCGTTGAGTGCACACGGGATCAACAGAAGAGAGAACAGCATGATATACTTGAACGAAAACCCGTTGTACGCGTCCAGCGAACCATATCGGACAAGAAGGTAAAACACAATAAGAAAAAGAAGTTGAGAGACAAAGCCACTGCCACCTGACAGTCCGAAGGTTCCACCCACCTTGTCGCCTGCACCATATTCCTGAAACTGGACAATTGACAAGGGTAGTTGCGCCAGGGCGAATACAATCAGATAGATAGTAAAAGCCTTGACAAACCATCCGGCATATTCTGATTGCATGATATTATTGATGACGACAAGAACACAGAGAAAGAACAGCGGCTCGCGCAACCCATTCAGATGTGATGCCAAATCCACCCGGTCAATATTGTATATAAGCGTGAAAATTGAAGCGAACACCAACAAGAGCATCCACTTCCTGGCTGGAAGGATGGGGCTCGACTGGAAAGAAAGCATTGCAAGGAGTATCACCGCAATGTCGCCGACAAAGGTAAGAACCCGGATAATCGGATCAAGTCCGGGAGCAATAACTGTCGCGACGAGCCCTGCAACCGTGTTGTGGAGAACCACAATAAAAAGGATGAGTATCTTTGTTTTCATCCTATCCTCTGCCGCTGTCCCGTGAATTCACGATGCGACATACGGGGTAGAAATACGTGGCTGTTGTAATTGCGGAGTGTAAGCACAAGATGAGATGCACCCAACCGAAAGGAAGGGAAACCAATTCGTGAGAATACGATTGCAGTGTGCGACGCAGGCCAATTACCTCCGTGTGACGTTGATAATCTGGGCAACCGCCGACGTGATGATTGCGGCCGTCGTCACAACGCTAAATGCGTCCCGGACTGTGAGCCAATTTGTATGATCGATAAAAATGGTATCACCGGGATAGAGGACAAGTTTGGCGGGATCAACACGGACGAGCTCATCCAGGTTCACGGTGTATTCCCCCCGGGAGATCACCGAATCGCGGCGGGTAAAGCGCGTTATGCGCACATCTTCCATGTCGGCTCCTTGTATTGGGCCGCCTGCATAGGATACCAATTGCACAAGATCCGTCGAGCTTGGCACCTCATATCTGCCGGGATTCTTCACAAATCCCCAGAGATTCACCTGCATGGTCAACTCACCCGGCTTACTGATATAATAATAGGAAGCCGTGGCTGCACGGGGAAGCACCGAACCAAGCCCGCTCTCTGATGTCTGCGCAAAACATCTTGAAGAAGGCACACTCATCACGAGTACGCAACAAGCGAAAAGCAATATGAGGGGATTCTTCATCTTGACTCCAGTGGGGGATTGTTGTTTACGCTTTGCGAGACTTTTGGGGCTTCTCCGTCTTGCCATTTGTTCCATTGCTCTGGTAGGAATACCCGTAGTAGCCATATCCGGTTTTTCCATACGGAATACCGTACGCCTTTTGAAGATTCAGTTTGTTGAGCACATATCCGAATATCTTCCCACCCACTCCTTCGATAAGCTCGTTGGTTCGTTCAAGGTCTGCAATGCGGGTTGAACCGGACGCTGTCACCACTACAACACCATCCACAATGGTCGACAATATTGAGGCATCCGTTGCAGCCAGTACAGGAGATGCATCAAAGAGAATCATGTCATATTCCCGCTGGGCCTGCTCAACGAAGTCGCGCATTTCACGCGAACCGAGGATCTCTGCCGGGTTCGGCGAGATTGCTCCTGAACAGACAATGTCCAGGTTTTTCATCACCCCTGCTTGAACAGCCATTTCATGTGCGCCAACCTTGAACAGTAATTCCGCCAGGCCCGGCTTCATCTGAATATTAAACAAGTTGTGAACGTTTGGTTTTCTGAGATCGCAATCAACAAGGAGAACCCGTTTCCCGGTTTGCGCAATCGAGATTGCGAGATTACACACCGTCGTTGTTTTACCTTCACCGGGACTTCCACTGGTAATAAGGACCGTCTTCGGAGCTTCTTTGCCTTTTGGGAAGTGGATAGCTGTCCTCAGCAGCCGATATGACTCCGCTATCGGTGAAAATGGAAGCATCACGGTGATAAGGTGTGGGTCAATATCACGGTTGTAGCGGGTTGCATCCTCATCCTTTGCAATCCGCCCAAGTTCTTCCGTCATCTCCATCACGGCTGCAAGCACATTGAGGCTTCTCTTCTTCAAATCTTCAGGTGATTGGAGCTTCACATCAAGCATCTCGCGCACAAATACGCCTGCCAGGCCCAAAACGAGGCCCAACACCGCGCCAATCAACAAGTTCAGAAACAATTTGGGGCTTGCCGGTGAACGAGGAACAACGGCGGGATCCATGATGGTGATATATCCAAACTCAGACCTTTCCGAGATCGCTGCTTCATTGTACTTCGATTCCACCAGCAGGAAGAGCTTCTCGTTACTCAATTTTGCGCGCTGCAGTCGCGCGAATTGAATGCTCTTTTTGGGAATGCGATCGAATTGCACATTGTATTGACGAATAACATCATTCAGTGCATTTTTCTTTGATTGCAATGACTGCATTTCGATTTCTGTTTCAACAATGTTTTGCTTCAGTTGCTTCAGGTATCCCGCTGGATCGCCATCACTGTTGGTCGTCTTGCCCGCCGGCAGCGTCTGGATAAAAGTTTCCGTACGTTCACGTAACTTTATTTTCAAACCGGCAATCTGATCATCAATTTCCTTGAGTCGTTGATTATAAATATCCTGGCCTGCGAATGAAGGGTTCTGTGCAATCGTGACATCACGCTGCACCTCCAGTTTTGCAATCTCTTCCTGGAGGCCCTTGATATATTGATCGTCCGCATCGCCAATCATCTTTACGACATCTGCTTCCTGTTGCGGGAACTGTTCCTTGTACGACGAAAGGGTTTTTGACAGTGATCGCAAACTGATATCGGTGGCATCACGGTTTGCTTCCAACTGCGACAATTGTTCGATGACTTTTCTGGATTCGTCATCAAGGGAGACGATGCCCTGAGTTTCCATGTAGTCCTGGATTGCACCCTCGGCTTGATCGAGACTTCCGCGTTTGTCCCGCACCTGTGCTTCCAGAAATTCCCGCAACGCGCGGGATCGTGCACGGCTTGCATGGATATTTCGATCGTAGTACGACTGAGCATAGAGATTTGCCAGAAGTGCAGCTTCCTCCGGATTATCGCTCTTTGCAGTAATTTTGATAATGTCAGTATCACGCAACGGCTCGAAATCCACCGCGTCCATAATACGCCCGATGATCTCATCCATTGTCGCAGACACTTGACCGGGCTCCTGTTCCTTTGACGACTGAATCATCGGAATCGTCACCTTCGTCACCGGATCAAGAAAACGTTGCGCCACCAGTCTCTGCGCAACCGTGTCAGCGATCGAGCGTGATCTCAAGACTTCAAGTTCATTCTTGATATTCTGGAGAGTGGATCTTCCACTTCCCTCAAGGGAAACAGGTACACTTGGGAGTTTTTGGTCGATCAGAATTGTCGCAGTGGATTTATACACCGGGGTCACGACTTTACTGTATATGATAGTGATCGCGAGGACACCGATAAACGCGCCAAGGACTATCCACTTACCGCGCAGTATGACCGCCAGATAATCATGGAACGTGCGCTCAGCGTGGTGCCTCCGGACACCAGTGAAACCATTATTGGATTTCATTCTGCCCCCTTAATCTCAATCCGTAACACAACCTTTGCTCCATCTTCATACAACTTCTCCATCGGGTTTAACGGGTTACGACCTTTTTCTTCATCTCATTATTGAAGTGAAGGATTTATGGCCAAAACTTCCGAAAATAAAAGCAAATAAGCAATATGGATGAAACCCGCCAACCACGGAGTCTTTACACGATGCCACACAATGAACGAATCCCACGTCTGTAAAGCGGTGCCATCAATCACATTGGAGTGACAATCAACCAAGAAGAGCAAAAAAAAGCGCTCTGAGAAAACCAGAACGCTGTGAGTGGCCTCGTGTCAACGTTCCCACCGGTACTTTCGTTCCGCTTTCAATGGCAGGGGAATTGCAAACAGACATACTCAGAACGAAAAAGCCCCTTGTACAAACAAGGGGCTTTCATGCTCCGCGAGCAGGACTCGAACCTGCAACCCTGCGGTTAACAGCCGCATGCTCTACCATTGAGCTATCGCGGAATGGTATTGGATGTTCATTTGCTGAGGCAAAATATATCAAAAAGAGAGGGCAATGTCAACGCGACGACAGACGGAAACTCATTGTCACCTTTGACGAATGCGCGGCGACGAAACTTGACGCTGAAGCCCCCGTGTGTCCGTAAGAATCCCGGCGTGGTAAGCAAGTTTTTGAAGCTGTGCCCTCGTGACTTTACTAATCAGCGTTGACCTCATGAAATCTGCCACACTCAAAGCCGAGGCAAACCGCGATGTGCCACCTGTTGGAAGGATGGCATTCCCACCGAGCGCATATTCTCCCAATACGTGACTCGCCCAAGGTCCAATGAAAATCACCCCGGCGTTTTTCACCTGCCTGGCCGCGCGGTCAGATTCCTTCACTTGAAGTACTACTCGGGCGGGAGCGAGATCGTTCACAAGCTCCATCGCGTGACGCATACTCTTTACAATTGCAATGGTCCCATGTTGATGAAGAGTACGATGGCCAGTCAGACGACCTTCTGCATGTTCCGTCCTGGCCTTCAATTCATGTTTCACGCGCTGAGCTAAAGCACTTGAAATGACGATGAGGAGCAGACTGGTTGTTTCCCCGCGCTCGGCAAGTGCAATCAAGTCGGCACAGACGACAGCGGAATTCGCTGATTCATCTGCCAGAATTATTGTGTCCTCTGAGCCCACCGCCATGTCAATCCCAACTTCGCCGCAGACCAGTATCTTCGCAGCTGCACCAAGAGCATTATCGCAGCCGGCGATTTTATCAACCCGACGGATTGATTCGGTACCGAAAGCAAACGCTGCCACTGCCTGAGCCCCGCTGATGCGATAGATCTCTGTGATACCACATTCCCTTGCAGCTACGAGTGTTTCATCAGAGATCCTCCCCTCCTCATTGCACTGTACCGCAAGCACAATTTCTGCAACACCGGCAACCTTTGCGGGAAGGGCACTCATCAGTACTCTGGACGGCTGGAAGGCCTTTCCCCCTCCGACACAAATTCCTACCCGTGAAAGCGGCTCCACACGCGACTCAACTTTCATGCCTTTCCGTTTCAGCACAGAGGATTTCAGGCGTTGACGTTTGCAATCACTAATAATGTCCGCTTTAGCGATACGCAATGACTTCAGGAAAGGGGGGGAGATATTTTCAAACGCAGCGTATAGTTCCCTGTGCGACAGGCGCAAACCCAAAGAGTCGATGAACCGGCAGTCGAACTGGCGGGTGAACGTGGTAACGGCCTCATCCCCATCCCACCGCACCGCTTCGACAATCTCCCTTGCACGAGACTCAGCGTCATTATTCCTGCTGCGATATCGAGCCAGCACTTCCGCCACACGACGCGGCTCAGCATTCAAGTCAATGACGTTCATACGACTCGTGAGGTCATGCGTGGGCGAGAATCGAATCAATGATGAAATATACCAGTGCTGCGATGCCTGCGGATACGGGAATCGTGAACAGCCAGGCCCAGAGAATTTTCCCGGCAATCCCCCATCGCACTGCGGAGAGTCGCCTTGTCGAACCCACCCCCATGATTGCGCCGGCAATCGTGTGGGTTGTGCTTACGGGAATTCCCGCCATCGCGGTCCCAAGGAGCAATGCAGCGCCCGCTGTTTCAGCGCAGAAGCCGCCAATCGGGCGGAGGTGTGTCAGCTTCATTCCCAGAGTCCGGACAACTTTCCAACCTCCCATATATGTGCCCAAGCCAATGGCCATGTGCGCCGAGATGATGACCCAGAAGGGAACGTAGAATGTGTCCCCCAAATATCCTGCGGAATACAACACCAAGGCGATTATCCCCATCGTCTTCTGCGCGTCATTGGTCCCGTGCCCCAGACTGTATGCTGCGGACGAGATCAACTGTCCGATGCGGAAAGATCGATCCACCTTGCTGGGACTTGCCTTCCGCACCCCCCACGTCACGGCCACCATAAGCAGAAATCCGAACACCATACCGAAAAGCGGAGAAAGGAAAATAAACAGTACGACTTTGGTCAATCCTCCCGTCACAAGTGCACCAAAGCCACCCTTCGCAATCCCGGCTCCGGCGATTCCCCCAATAAGCGAATGTGAAACGCTGATCGGCAAACCATAGTGCGTGCAGAGATGCGTCCACAAGATGGCGCCTACCAACGCTGCGAGAATCATATACTCACTCACAACATTGATATCAACAATTCCCTTCCCAATGGTGTTGGCGACATGAACGCCAAACCCGAATGCCGCCACCACATTAAAGAATGCCGCCCACAAGACCGCCACCCGGGGAGACAGGACTCGCGTGGAGACGATCGTTGCGATGGAGTTTGCAGCATCATTCATTCCGTTCAGGAAGTCAAAGAGAAGGGCAAGAAAGATGATAAAGATAACAAGAGTCAACATGTGCGGACCGGAAGAAATGATGGTTGAATCAAAAGCGTACCCCGAGATCAGGCGTTCTTGACAATGATGCTCTCGATGACATTTGCGGCATCTTCACACTTGTCTGTCGCCGTCTCCAGGCTGACAAGCAGCTCTTTTGTTTTGATAAGAAGGATCGGGTCGGTACATGTATCGAACAGATTCGCAATCGCCCTCTCAAACAGATCGTCGGCTTCGTTTTCGATACTATTTATCCGTACCAGGCTCTCCCGCATCTTATGCACTTCTCCAAGATCACGGAGGTGAGGAATCGCCTTGCTCAGTTCCACCACCTGGTCATGGATCATCGCCGCGAGCTTCTCCTGTTCAGGAGAAATTGTGTCGACGCGGTAGAGCACGATGCGGGTTGCAGCGCCCTGGATAAAATCAAGGATGTCATCCAGCTTTGAAGCAAGCAGGTGAATATCCTCTCTGTCAAAAGGGGTGATAAATGTAGAGCCAAGCTCGGAATAAATCTGGTGCGTGACCTCATCACCGAGATGTTCCAGTTCTTCAATCCTTTTTATCTTCTGCGCCCGCTCTTCCTTTGACATACCATTGGACATAAGATCACGGAATACTCTTGCTCCCGCGAGGAGATTCTCAACATCTTTCTCAAAAAAGTGAAAGAACTTGTCGTCCTTTGGCAGGAGTCTCTGGAGGAGTTTATCGAGTCGCATGCGGATTGGTATCCCTTGGAAATGGTTTGTTCAAGTCAGGTTCTTGAGAACAGTGATAAGGAGATCCCAGAATTTTTGCACGGTTGCAATTTCTACACGCTCATCCGGTGAATGCGCTCCTTCAATCGTCGGGCCGAATGACACCATGTCCATTCCCCGGAATTTCTTACCGATGATCCCGCACTCCAATCCGGCATGGATGGCCTTGATCGCCGGCTCCTTGCCAAACAGATTGGCATGTGTCTGCCGGGTGACGTTCAGGACATGAGAACTCAGATCCGGTTTCCAGCCCGGATATCCGTCAGTCGTTTCCGCGGTTGCACCGATCAACTTGCCGATCACCTGTACCCGGGTGACAATGTCCTCGAGAGATGAATTCACAGAGCTGCGTTGACTCGTGCCAATGACAATGGCACTCGTGGTCGAGGTAATCGTCGCCACGTTTGTTGAAGTCTCCACCAAACCCGGAATGTCAGCACTCATTGCTGTTACGCCATGTGGGAGAGCATAGAGAACATCAAGCACATGTTCTTGCTGTTCCTGTTTCAGTACTTTCCCAATCGCCTGTGTTGCTGATGAAGGAGTATCAAGCCGCAAATTGGGTTCAGTCGTGGAGTACTCATTTTTCAAGATTGTGTTCAGCTCACTCACTTTGTCCTTGAGAGTATTCACACGCTCACTCCGGATGTACACCACCGCTTCCGCCTCACGCGGTATAGCATTGCGTTTGCTTCCGCCTTCGATATGCGCAAGACGAACATCGCCCGATTTCGCAATATGCCACAGTGCCCGGCCAAGCAACTTGATCGCATTGGCTCGCCCCGTATTTATGTCAAGACCTGAGTGGCCCCCCTTCAAACCACTGATTGCCAGGCCGAGCGGCACGAATCCCGCCGGCGCGGATTCCCATTGTGCAGCTATGGTGACCAGCGTGTCACGCCCTCCTGAACACCCGACGTAGAGCGCACCATCTTCTTCTGAATCAAGGTTCAGGAGGATTCTGCTTCGCAAAAAATCCGGCTGAAGGCCATTCGCTCCCGTAAGACCTGTTTCTTCATCCACCGTGAACAGTATCTCGAGGGGACCATGCACAAGCGACTTGTCCAGCATAACGCTCATCGCGGCGGCGACACCTATGCCATTGTCTGCCCCCAACGTCGTTCCCTTCGCTTTAAGATAACCGTCGGAACGAACGAGTTGGATTCCATCCTTGTCAAAATCGTGCACCACATCCCGATTCTTCTCACACACCATATCGATATGGGATTGGATTGCGACCGCAGGAGAGGATTCCTTGCCAGGCGAGGCCGGCTTGTCGATTACAATATTGCCAGTAGCATCCCGCCGTATATTGAGACCATGCGTCTTTGCAACATTCACAATATGGGCTGCGATCTTTTCTTCCTTCTTCGAAGGACGTGGAATGGCGGATATCTGCGCAAAGTGTTCCCACACAGAACGGGGGACGAGCCCCTGGATTGCTTCACTCATTTATCTTTCCTTCTCGTTTTCAAAAAAGTGCACTGGGAATATACCTGAATTCAGAAAGGAGAGCAACACTGTGTTGTTCAATCAAGACTCACACGGCCTCGCGTTTGTTTCTTCAAGCCATGAGCTTTCTTTGATTTGAGACGCTTTTGTCTTGATCCGGAGGTGGCGCGAGTGGCAACGCGTTTCTTTTGCGGTTTGAGTGCATGAGCAAGCAACGCGGCAAATCGTTCAACTACATCTTCCCTGTTACGCCACTGACTCCGGGATTCCTGCGCGGCAATATGGAGCACACCGCCGGAGTCAAGCCGGGACTTGAGCACCTGAGCAATCCTTGCTTTTTGGTCGCTCGTAAGACTCGCCGACCCCTGCACGTCGAAAACCAGCTCGACCCGCGTCGACACCTTGTTTACGTTCTGTCCCCCGGGGCCACCGCTTCGCGTGAACTGAAACCCCAACTCCGACAAGGGAATAGAGAGTTGAGGATGTATGATGATAGTTCTGCTCATGAGGTTGGTTTTGTCTCCCTATCTGTGTACTATTAACCCATGTTTGGTTCACATATATGATGTCATGACAATACCATCGGGCAATAATCTCTTCGTGGAACTCACCCAATTCAAGGAAGCGGGCACACCGTGGGTTGTGCGCCTCTACAGAAAGACCTTCTTCTTCAAGAAGAACATCTCCACCGACTGGTTCCTGAACGAACAACAAGCAAAAACATTTGCCGAGCGGCTCGCGCAGGATCTCCGTGACGGGGGATCACTGACGAATATCACACAGCGCAAGCCCGGATGGACGCTTCACAGAGCCTCGCACTAACTCCCTCTTTTCTTTCCATCAAGTAACTCTCCAAGAACAGTCAACTCAGAAGTTGGAAGCTGACAGACGTAGTTCTCGCATACATACGCAGTTGGTTTGCCGTTGATCGCCGTGAGTGTTGATGCAAACGGAGCAAGTGAGCCAAGCTGCTTGCTGTCGTCCGTTAGAATGACAACCCGATTGGGGATGTACCGGGAGTGCACTTCGCGCAGCAAGGCAACCGTGTGCGGATCGACACGTTTACCTGCAATAATAATTTGTTTGGGCGAGCCAAGGGCGAAGTCGAGTGCGGAGACCATCTGCGGCATTGTGTGCGGATACCGGGTGAGTGTTGTGGAGAAGAACATAAGAGTTCGTTCGGCCAACTCCCGCCACTCCTTCCTTTCCGTCATTTGGGAAAGCCGGAGAAGGTTCATCACTGCGACGGAATTCCCCGCAGGTTCCGCACCATCGTACTGCTCTTTCATTCTCACAAGGATGGAGGAATCCTTGCCGGACGTATCATAGAAACCACCTGCCTCTTCATCCCAAAAGATTCTCACCTGTGTTTCCGTCAACTCGATAGCGACCTTCAACCATTTCAGATCAAATGACGCTTCATACAGATCAAGAAGTCCCTGCACAAGGAATGCATAGTCATCGAGGTGTGCTTCGTGGCGGGCCTCTCCGTCACGGTAGCGACGCACCAATGTATGCGTGGCGGCGTTATAGAGTTTCGCCAGTACGAAGTCCGCCGCGCGCTGACCTGCGTTCAAGTGCAATGGATCCGCAAACGTTTGATATGCTCTGGCAAATGCGCTGATCATCAGCCCATTCCACGATGTAAGAATCTTGTCATCCAGATGCGGACGCGGTCGACCGTTGCGGAGATCGAATAACTTCTTCCTTGCCCTATCGAGACTCCCTTTCACCTGCTGGTCAGTTACATTAAAACGGTTGGCCGTCTGCTGCAGCGAATACGCCGCATAGAGAATATTCTTGCCGGTAAACTCATGATGGGGATCCGTGAGAGCATTGCCACTCTCCTCCACTCCATAGTGGAAGCTGAACATCGCAGCATCATTCGCCAAGGCGTCACGGATTTCCTTTGCCGACCATACATAGAACGCTCCCTCGCCCTTCTCGTCCGGAGATTCCGGCTTCTGACTATCGGCATCCTCCGCTGAATAAAAGCCACCCTCCGCATCCGTCATATCTCTCATAACGTATTGCAGAACGTCACGTGTGATTTCCGCAAACTGAGCATCCTTTGTTGCGCGGTACACATCAATGCAGGCATTGACGATCTGGGCCTGATCGTACAACATCTTCTCAAAATGCGGCACGCGCCACTCACCATCCACCGAGTAGCGATGGAATCCGCCGCCGATCTGATCATAGATCCCGCCCGCCGCCATTTTGCGCAGCGTCGTTGCGGTCATGTGAAGAGCGTCGGCATTCTGCTTGTGTGCGAAGTAGTGCATCAGGAAGTTCAGGACAGAGGGCCGTGGAAACTTTGGTGCACCATTGAACCCGCCAAACGCTCCGTCGTAGCTTCTCGCAAACTGCGTAAAGCAGCTATCGAGGGCTTGACCGGTTGGCATTGTGCCTGCGTCGGCGGCGTGAGTTGCCTGTCTTAAATGCGCGATAATTCCCTCGGACGATTCCAACACTTTGGTTCTGTCATTTGACCATGTATCATGAACGCGGCGCAGCAATTCCGGGAAGCCGATTCTCCCATATCTTGTCTCAGGTGGAAAATACGTTCCACCAAAGAACGGTTTCAACTCCGGCGTGAGAAACATGGACATCGGCCAACCGCCATTTTCGCCCATGGTCTGAAGCGCAGTCATGTACACCTTGTCCACATCCGGACGTTCTTCCCTGTCGACTTTGATGCAGATAAAATACTTGTTCATGACTTCGGCAATCGAATCCACCTCGAATGATTCATGTTCCATCACATGGCACCAGTGACAGGTGGAGTAACCGATGGAGAGAAAGATCGGTTTCTGTTCAGACCGGGCTTTGGCAAACGCTTCCTCGCCCCAAGCATACCAATCAACGGGATTGTATGCATGCTGGAGGAGGTAAGGACTTTTTTCGTTGATGAGTCGATTAGGTTTCTTGATCTCGGTCATTTTCTTATTGATCATTTGAGTCATGGTATTACAAGTGTATTTGGGTGGCTGTCCTGCATGCACGAAGCGAAGAGTAGCCCTACTTCCGACTAGCCACTTCCGACTTCATCTTCCAGAATCGAATTTCAGGCGGCCCTGCAAAAAACTCACCGGCACGGGCGATGAAGGCAGTCAGGTGTGGAGTCTGGAAATGCGGACCAAGATACGCCTCCCGACTCGTCCATTCCTCGTAGAGCAGAATGCGTGTCGGGTCTGCAGGATCCTGTAACAACCGGATCAAGAAGCAATCCGGTTCGGTTGCAACAACGGTTGCAATGAGTTCGCTCAGTTCACGAACTGCTTGCTCTGTCTTGTCCGGCAAAGCGCTATACGCGATGACAACGGTAACTGGTGGTGATGACATGCAGGCTCCGAGATCAGTTGTATTGGGATGGCTTCGTACCGACCCATACAAACTACAAAAATCAGAACCTCAATTCCATCAATACCTTTGGTCCGGATGAAAGGATAAACAAGTGTATTGTGAGCTCAAGTGAGGCGACTTGAACAGATTCTGTTCATGGAGGGAGCTCGATTGCCTGAAGTCAAACGTTATTCTTTATTCCCCTCGAGCCGCTGCGCTATCTCGATCAGCATACTTGCGCTAAGTTTGGAACGGTCAACTACCCCGATGAACGCGCCTTGTTGATTCAGGGCGGGAAGTGTTTGAACATCCAGTGTGTTGAGTGCTTGTAGAGCATCCTTGGTATTGGTCTGTGTTGTCAGGGCGTCCCTTGCGCGAAGAATCCCGGGCATAGCAGCAAGCTGGGTGGTGTCGCCAGTGTTCACTGCCCTGGCAAAGTCATATCGGCCGTACGCATCACTTTGTCCCCTCATGAGTGTGTAAAGTTGGCGCCCGTCGATCATGCCATAGAAACTCCCATCGGGGTTGTTGATTACGACATACTTGAATGAGGTGCTTTGCGTCAGGGCTTCAAGATATTCAATTATCGCAGGAGCGTAGTATCCGCCGTGGCGTAACGTGAACCCCAACGCCTGGGATTTCTTCTTCAAGAGGTTCGGAATCTCCATCAGGTCGCCTTTCGGATCGGCGCGCACAGCTTCGATGGGCAGTTTCGTAACCTGTGGCTGTATCGAAGCGTTCGAGGCCTCTTCCACAGCATTGAGCACAATCTTGATATCGCCTATTGTAAGTTCCTTGATCTTTCCACTCTGCAGCAACAACAGAATAAGGGGTACAAGCGCCAAAGCAATGTCAGAAGTCTTGATCTCGTACTTGCCACCGGTTTTCGCACGGAATACGGCAAGGAGAATCAGCACGACAAGAAACCCACCCGCGGCAAGAACCATTGTTGTGTCCATATCATGACTCCTTTCTATTTAACCGAAACACTCAAACCTGAGATGCTTACTGATCGGAGAGAGAATTCTGATTCCCCTTTGCTTCAAGTCTTCATAATAACTGTCTGCATCGTCTACGCGCAAATATCCAAAGTAACTGTGGTCGCCGAGTTTGCTGGGATGTATTGCGTCGCGGCACTCTCCTAGCATCACCAAACAATTGTCGCGCTGCAGAAAGACCCAACCGGGGGGCTCCGAAGTCACTTGGAATCCGAGGTCCTGAAAGAATCTGGCCGATCCCTGAAGATCGTGGACGGCCAACACGAAATGGTTCTGAAGGATCTTTGGCATTGACTATCTCCGTGTGTAAGACCTGAGAGTGCGCTAACGTCTCGCAGCACAACGAAACGGCGAGCACCACGCTCTTTATGCCGTTTAGCGAACACTTTTCATCCCTCCCAAACGAGTGAGCGAGTTGTGCTGCGTGTTATGCGAAGTTACCTGTTACATAAGCAATACGAGCTTTCTTGTTTGCTCAAACTGTCCTGCTTGCATCCGGTAGAAGTACATACCGCTGGCAAGGCCCGAGCCGTCAAAGGTTTTTTCATAACTACCGGTAGGAAGTGGTTCGTTTACCAGCGTGGCGATCTCTTTTCCCAGTATATCGTAGACCCTCAATACTACATGGCTCGGGCTCGGTATCTGAAACCTGATCGTTGATAATGGGTTAAATGGATTCGGGAAGTTTTGGCTGAGAGTGAACTCTCGTGGGAAGGGGTCTACTTCCCGCACCGAAACTGTCTGCCCTTGGTTCGGAACCCCAAAGGTCGAAGGGAGAATCACCCAGTCCGAATTGCTGTCGGTATCCGTGTTCGAGTTCCGTTGCACGCTTGTCACAGCCGTAAGGCCATTCCAATTGGCCGAGACTGATTGTGCAGTCGGTGTGGAAGTATATTCACAAGGAGCACCTCCGCAATTCGGAGGCAGCCAAAACCCTTGGGCCTGGATGGACTGCAAGTCAGCGGGAAAACCTGTTGGAGTTGTGCCTGAGGTCGCAAACGGAACAACATCCTGAATAATGCCGGTTGATGTTCTTGCAATCAGCACCCCATTCGAATACGCGAGGCCGGGCGGCAAGCCAAGAAAATCCCATGCTGTGGGATAATTTGCAGGTTGAGGATACTGCGTCTTGCTCAGGGTCTCGGATGCCGGTGCGTCACCAGCTGCAACTGACGGGTTCAAATGGACGACGATAATATCGCCAACCGACACGTTCACTGATGGCATAGTGTCAAGCGGTAGTATTGTACCAATCCCACGTTGTAACGTGATGCCCGCTGTGTTGCCTGCACTCACGACAAATAATTCGATCAGGTCGCGGTTGCCTGTACGATTCGGATCAATCTCGTTGAGAAGCAGAACTGCCGTCTGTGCATTGAGGCTTGCACTAATCTGGGAAGCGAGCAGGATACTCAACACCAGTCGAATGATGAGATTCTTCATATACTTTTCCTCTCATAGTTTCTAAAGGCGTAGTGGCACATAACGTTTAGCAAGCACGGCGAGTACCGCGCTTTTCTATCATTATGCGAGCCGTTGAGCGCACACAACTCGTCACGCCACACATTCCGGATGAGTGCGCGTTGTGGTGCGGCGTGTTAGGCGAAGGCGCACACTCACATGAGATAATAGTACAAAGAAACAAAAAACAGAATCAGAGAACACGCCACCACTCCAAGGTAGCGATAAAACTTTGCCAAGACCTGAGTGCTGTCGAATTGCCATTTCTCAAGGTGAGCATAGTACGCTCGTCCATCTATGGAAGCAAAACCCACCAGCGCAAGTGCTATGGGGACGAGATTCCCAGTGGAATAGCTGATGTACGTCAGACCCCGAGTTGAGGCGTGAACAAGCGACGCTAGAACTCTCTCGACCACACCCAACCATTGAATCGCCATGTTCTCGGACGCTTTCTTTCCGGTTTCCTCGGCATGTGTTTCCAGCGGTGTCCCCTCAAGTGGGTTCTTCATAAAGGGGAGTATAATGGCCTCAACCGACCCGGCCGCCAGACCAAACCCGATGAGCTCAACAAATGTCAGTTCTGGTACCACAAACAGAAAAAAGCCCAGGGATACTCCAAGCTCAGAAAACGCTGATACTGCTCCTTGTGAGAGTGCGAGCGATCTGTTGGACAGTTTCTTGTGAAGAACTTTGGTGACTAGTAGGTGGTATAACGGCAGTTTGATCCCCACTGTACCAACCGCATAGGCCATAGCGCCTTTCCCGATGATCTTTCGTGGTACATCAAACCACAATATCAGGATGATGACGGGAAGAACTCCAACGGCAACCGATGCGACCGTCGGCATATGCTTCCAAAGCATGTGCAGTCGTTGATTCATAATCAGAGCGTGCGCTTTCGCCTAACCTTCAGCAAGCACGCACGGCGAGTGCGATTTGTGCATCCCGACGCTTTCATGTCGGACACTATGCTTTTGATTTGTTTGGTCTACGACTCTTCGAGTCGATAGACTCGTAGAGCATAAATGTGCGAGCCGATGAACGAACTCTATTTGTCGAGCCAACACGAGAACTAACCGAGCCACAACAGATGAGAGAGTGACGTGCTTGCGTTTGTTATGTGCTGCCCGCCGGCTGTTCATCAAGATTTTAACGCTCCTTTAATTCTCTTTCGAAGAATTGGAACCAACCTCTTCTCAAACCACGGATTCTTCTTGAGCCATATCTGATTGCGAGGAGAAGGATGAACCAGTGGAATAAAATCAGGCATATATTCATCATATGCCTTCACCGTCTCAGTTAATGTTCCTTTTCGCCTATCCTTCAGGTAGTACGATTGAGAGTATTGCCCGATCAGAAGGGTCAATCTAACATTTGGACAATGGTCGAGTAATTTGCTGTGCCATAAAGGGGCACACTCCGGCCTTGGTGGCATGTCGCCCCCTTTGCCTTTGCCTGGATAGCAAAATCCCATCGGCATGATCCCTATGAGACTGCTATCGTAAAATACTCCACGATCAACACCCATCCAAACCCTCAATCGTTCACCGCTGGCATCGTCCCACGGAATTCCAGATTCATGTACTTTGGTTCCCGGCGCCTGACCTATGATCATGACTCTACAAGAAGTGGATAGGCTGAGAATTGGACGTGGCC
>CAZIHJ010000032.1:0-1297 GCA_964538485.1 uncultured Chitinophagales bacterium
AATCCAGTCGGGCAAGCAGCCGGGCGTTGTTCTGGATCGTATCGGCGCGTTCGGTCACTTTCAGGCGCAACGCATTGAACAGTTCAGTTTCCAGCGAGAGCATTTTTTCTTCAGCATGCAGAATCTTTTCCTCGTACTCCTTCAGCTCCGGTGTAATAAAGCGCTCGGCACTGGTCAATGTCTGCTTGCGGATATAATTCGCCGGGACCTTGTCTTTATGTGTGTGGGTGACTTCGATATAGTAGCCGAAGACATTGTTGAACCCGACTTTGAGCGATGAGATGCCTGTGCGTTCACGCTCCGTGCGCTGGAGCTCGGCTATCCATTCCTTCCCGGAGAATGCAAGCCCCCGCAGTTCATCCAGTCCGGCATTAAACCCCTTGCGTATCACGCCGCCATCGGCAAGCGAAAGAGGCGGGTCCGGCTCAATACCCGCGTCGATCAGCGTTTGAACTTCGTGCAAAGGTTGAATGCCTTCGCGCAATGTTGCAAGTGTAGGCACCGACAGGTCTGCAAGCGCTGACTTGAGTGCGCCCGCCTCGGCAAGCACGGCCTTTAGAGCATTCATCTCGCGTGGGTTTGCGCGACCGGTACAGATCTTTGTTATCAGCCGTTCGAGGTCACCGATGCGAGCCAGATGTTCGCCTGCTTTCTTGCGCGACAATGAGTTGCGCGATAATTCATCCACGGCATCAAGCCGTTCTCTGATCGGTGCAAGGGTATTCAACGGCTGATTGATCCACCGTTTCAACAATCTTCCACCCATGGGCGTCAACGTTTTGTCCAGCACCGAAAAAAGCGTGCCCTCCACCGACCCGGCAATGGATGACGTGATTTCCAGGTTCCGTTTTGTGGAAGGATCAAGGATGATGACATCACCGATGTCGTGACGCGTGAGTTTGCGGAGATGCAGGAGGTTCGCTTTCTGCGTCTCCTGCAAATAGTTCATTACAGCGCCAGCGGCAACGGTACCGGACTTCGCGTCCTCAATCCCGAACCCCTTCAGGGATTGCGTCTTGAAGTGGTTGATCAGCAATTCGTACGCATAGTCAACGTGGAATATCCAATCATCGAGCGCCGTGAAAATTCCTTTGTAGCTGCCGCGCAACAACTCCTGCACGGATGCAAGGTCGCGCCGCTGTACCAGGATTTCAGCCGGCTGGAGATTGGCGACCTGTTCGGCAAGCAGCTTCAATGGAAACTCGCTCACAGCGAATTCAGCCGTCGAGACATCCACGAAGGCAAATCCGATGGTCTCGGTTGCAGAAGCGATCGCAGTCGGCAGGGCAATGGCGGC
>CAZIHJ010000032.1:1397-8957 GCA_964538485.1 uncultured Chitinophagales bacterium
ACGCTACACCCGGCGTCACCACTTCCACCACGTCCCTCTTTACTATTCCCTTGGCGAACTTCGGGTCTTCAAGCTGTTCACATACGGCGACGCGGTAGCCCGCTTTCAGGAGTTTTGGGAGATAGGATTCCAATGCATGATGCGGAAAACCGGCCAGCGGGATTTCACCTGCGGCGCCATTGCCACGTCGCGTCAAGGTAATACCTAGAACGCGGGAGGCAATTTTGGCGTCTTCCTCAAAGGTCTCGAAGAAATCCCCCATTCTGAACAACAGAACGGTGTCCGGATAGCGGGCCTTTACATTGGAATACTGCTGCATCAACGGCGTGGACATCTCGGAGGACCTGCTTGGCTCCCTTGGGATTGGAGGAGTGATTCAGGGGCAATTAACATAAAACCCGCGGGAAAATCAACGAACATTGAGGGGCTGCACAATCCAAATAACGCCATCACCCGTATAGTGAGTGGCTCTCTACAATCGTAACACATCTCTACAATCCACCAACCCCATTCACAAAGGAGAGAGCTATGAAAAAGCTACTCGCTCTTGCGGCATTTGCGTTCGTTCTCGGTGCGGCAATCGTCTTCCAACCGGGAGAGATTGAAGCATCGAGTCATCGCGAAGCGCCACTGATCAGCAACGATCCGCTGGCAGACAACACCGACCTGTATGTCTTCCGTGCACCCGACGACCCGAACTACGTCGTCATTATGGCGAACTACATACCGTTGGAACTTCCCGAAGGCGGCCCCAACTATTCCACCTTCGGAGAGAATATCCGGTATGAAATCCATGTCAAGAACAAGCCATCCATCGGCAGTCTTGGCAGCGCGAAGGATGACATCACCTACCGGTTCACATTCAAGCAGGTGAACGAAGACCCGACCACGTTCTTCAATATCCGGCTGGGAAAGCAAAACCTGAAGACCACCTACTCGTGTGAGAAGAGCACGAATGGTGGCAGGACGTTCACGACGATCATCTCTAATGGTATTGTGCCTCCGAATAACATTGGGCCGCGGTCAATTGAAGGCGGCGCGGGCCTCGGCACAAGCTACGACGCTCTGGTTGCTTCAGCAGTAAAGACCGCGGCATCGGGCGAGATCGTGTTCTGCGGTCCGCGTGATGATGTGTTCTTCGTTGACTTGGGAGGAGTGTTTGATCTGGGTCAGACCAGAAGTTCAATCGGGACGGATCCGGGCAATCCGAACAATGCGCGCGATGCAGTTGCCGGGTTCAACACGCACTCCATCGTGATGAAAATTCCGATCAATAAATTACAGAAGGATGGCAAGTCGGTCAGTGAGGCAACCAGCATCCTCGATGGAGACTTTGTCATCGGCGTGTGGGCATCTGCAAGCCGGAGGAAGATCACCATCTTGCAGGAAGGCGGCGCGAAGCCGTTGGCGCAGGGAGACTGGATTCAAGTGTCGCGTCTCGGCATGCCGTTGACCAACGAGGCGATCATCCCGATTGGTGAGAAGGACCGCTGGAATTACTATACGCCCTACTCGGATGAGGAGCAGAGTTTCTGGAAGTATTTTGCCAATCCGGAGCTTGCATTGTATATGGACGACAGTCAATTCGGGGGTGCTGTACCGGGACTTTCGCCGTTGCGTGTGCAGTCCGCTTCGTATCCTGCCATCGGCACGTTGCCCGGCTACACGACTCCCGGTTTCGATTTCCGCAATGGCAAGGATGGCGTGTATGCGCTGACCGCGTTGAATCCGGTTCCGGATTTGTCGGGGACTGCCTTCGCTGTGAATATTCAACCGCGCGGGCTCTTTGCTGATAACCGGCCACGCCTCGTGGATATCTTCCCCATATTCTATTTTGGTGTGCCGAACCTGATCCCGTATCAACTTGCCACGGGAAAAACCGGTGGACCATTGAGTGCTGGAAAGCCGTTCATTCACAACTTCCTCCCCATCACCATTACGGAGAGCGGAAAGTACTACGGTGGCGACATGTTACGCATCAACATGGCAACACCGGTAACACCACGTGGTACGGAGGAGTTCACGACAAATGCGCGCATGGGACTTGTACGCGCTGCAGTACTCGGACTCACCGATCCGCTGTACAACGGCTCCACTGCATTGCAAGAGATTCCGCATATGGATGGATTCCCGAATGGACGGAGATTGGAAGACGACGTCACAACAATCGAGCTGCAGGCGGTTGGCGGATTGGTTCTTGCAGCAGTCGGTTTGCCATTTGATGATGCAGTCGCCGGAGATTATTCCGACCTTGCTTCACCGAAACTTGTTGCAGAGTTGGTGTACAATGCCGGCCCGACAAAGAACGATGTCCCTATTCTTGCCTCATTCCCATACGCACCTAATCCACATCGCGGGTACGATTACGTGAAGCAATTGACGGCAGACGGGCCCTCTGCTGCAGCCAATGCCATGCTCAGGCAGGGCATGGGAAGCAATGGTCTCGGGATTGGTGCACCCAAAGCGTTCCTGCTTGACCAAAACTATCCGAATCCCTTCAATCCATCCACTGAGATCCGCTATCACGTGGCATCACCCGAGCGTGTGAAACTGGCCATCTATAATACACTTGGACAGCAAGTCGCAACGCTTGTGGATGACGTGAAGGAAGTCGGTGTCTATTCTGCACGATGGGATGCCAAGGGAATAGCCAGCGGTACGTATTTCTCCGTACTGCAAGTCGGCAGCAACGTTGTCAGCACGAAGAAAATGGTGTTGATGAAGTAACGATGCAGCCATAAACACCGAACTCACCAGATCTTGGTAAACACAGAAAGCCCTCGTCGATGTAAGGCGAGGGCTTCTGCGTGACCACTGCGACACTTCCCCTGTGTGCACAGCGGAGAACAATCGTGTTGTTAGTCGCGTGTCAGGTCGGCAATTCTGTAGCTCTCCCACCAATTTTTTATGGCATACGTCTTCACGTAGTATCCGGGATAAAACGGGGGCCTCACCTCGGTGTCTGCAAGACGGTCATCGTACCGGTATCTCTTCGAGTACCCTGTCTGGATCGTCGAGCCGGAAAAGGTTCCCACTGCACCACGGGTCTTCTGTACGATTGACCCCAGAACTTTAAGCTGACCGCGGGGCGATCCATCGTTGTAGTCTTCCGCCATGAATGAACCTGTTCTTGTAAAAATACTGCCATGAATCTCAACATTACTCTGGTTGGCGGTGTTGTTGGCAACGATAACGTCACTCTCCGCAACAATTCCCAGCATATCATCACTGGTGGAAGTGTTTGTGTTTTGATAGAGAACATCGTCCTGGATATACACGTCTGTCAAGGAAGCAACCGTCAACCTGCCATCAAGTGTCCCACTGAGGTTTACCACGCCATTGCCGAGGAGCACTCCACTGAACGCTGGGTTGTTGAGACTGATCGAGTCGATGATTGGGCCGGTCTTCGTTGTCCTCACGTAGACTTTCCCATCTCCATTAGCAGTCGTTCCTTTGCTCAATGTTACCCAGATGGGATTCTGCGTGTACCGCTTTCCACCGGCCGCCACTGCAGAGGCATTCGTCAGTTCACTGAGATCAGTGGGAAGGTCCACTGTGGCTACTCCGGTTTCATATCCTTTTTTGAAGATCGCGTAGTTCGGGTTTGTCCCGGGCTTTGCGTTGAACGATTTGGTTGTGGTCACCTTCTCATGGAACACCGGCTTGCCGTTCACAGTCAGCGTTCCATTGGAGTGAATGCGGCCCCACACCGTGTCTTTATCTATCCAACTCACGCCGTTCTCACTGTTCGTCATCCACGCAAAGAGTGAGAAATTCTGGCGGCGATTCTTATCAAAGAACACTTCCACGGTGTCGTGAAGAATATTCCCTCCGAATGCCTTGTAGTTCGAAACACTTCGCAGACGGATCAGGTTGCCTGCCACGCCTGCTGTGCTCACTGTAAAACTCGGTGCCTTTCCGGAGGATGGCTGCGTCATGCTGCCTATCCATGTTGTGTCCTGGTAGAACTTCGCGAGACCGGCATTGGCGCCGGTTTTGGCAAGTGTGTTGGACGCTGTCATGTCTGCATAGATGGACATACTGCCAACGGCCTTGGTTGCGATTCTATTGAGATTCAGGGAGATATATCCCAGAACAAAACTGAATCCCATTACCAAAATCAGTGCTGCCTTGCCGCCCATCAGAATATCCTTTCAAAGTCGTTGAATATCATCGTCGCGAATTTTGCGACGCAAGTCGTGTCTGTTGCCATAACGAACTTGAATACATTGCCTCCCGCTCACCACTTTTTACCTGTCCCGGCCTTCTGTTTTCTGCGTAAGGATTTTGGACTTCCATGGTGATTTCCACAATATTTGCTTCACTAAGACGGGTGGAAACTACCGGAGTGGGCAATTGTTCTCCATCAATAGTGAGAAAGCGAAACCGCAGGATCGTCACGACGCCCACTTTCAATGCAGCAGCGTTGTTGACCTTCCTGTATAGGAAGCGATCGAGTTTGTTCATCGTCTTTGACAGCTCTGCAGGCAAGCCAACGTAATACCGTACAGTGTCAATGCTTCCATCACGACCAAGATCAATGAGGAAGCCAATCCGGCTCGTCTCGGCCTGCACAATTGTGCCCTGGGTTTCCGGCACACCATACCCCATATTCCGCAGCTCGCCCTCAAGCATCTGGGCAGTACCGATGAGGAGTTCCTGAACAAGCATGTCGCCGTTGTACACCGAGTAGTTTTCGCTGGCAATCTGATTGGCGTCAATGACCGTGAGCAGCAGTATGCCACCGAGGAACATGGAACCGATGATATCCAGTAATACTGACATCAATAACTCCTGTGAGGTAGTAGACTCTTCTTAATCAAAGTGGAAGTATCCCATCGCCATTGACATTTTCAACGTATCGAGTCGTGATGAACGAACCATGGGGGGCTTCACTCTCCACGTCTTCAAATCGAGGCGCTTCAGAAACGTCTTTGACGTTGTTATTGTGGCCACATCCGAGGGATTGACATAGGATACTTTGAATGTCGTTCGGTACCTGCGCCCAGTAGTACCCGCATCCTTCTCCACGGTGAAGTTATTAAAGTCGTCGAAGTCGTCGAACTCATGGATGCTGTCTTCGCCCGCGGACTCACGGCCAAGTAACGTTGCGCTTGTCAGCACATTGACGTTATACAAGGCAATGTCCGACGAATCCGTGACCACATCAAAGGCAAGGCCCTGCGCCATTTCAAGATAGGACGCCGATATGGTCGTCGAGAGAATGCCGTCCTGCCCACTTGAAATCTCCTCCCCTGTTGCATTCATTGTTGTATAGAAGTTCAGAAGAATGGTGGAGAGAAACATGAATGCCCCCAAAGTGAGCATCATTTGGCCTGTTGACATTTGATTGATCCCTTATAGGTTATCGCATACACATCGTCGCATATTTACGCAATTGCTAACACGTCCGGGAAGTACAAAGCAAGTGCCATGAGAATAGACGGCTGATCTGCTCATTTTGCGACACTATCATTCTCCCGGTGTAGCGCCATGAAGTGGTTTGTAGAAAACGGGCGCTCAGGAAGCCGGGGCCATTCAATGAAATGAATGTTAAGACGAACACTCCGGGGACTTGGAAGACATTAAACATTTTGGTAAGTTTTCTGGAAATGAATGTGACAACACATCATTCCCTTTCTTGTCATCCTCAAGGTGGTTCCGTGAACCCACATCGTAGACACTCCACACTGTTTCTGCTGCCTCTTCTTATCGGGTTGTATGTCAGCATCGCAATAGGCCTGGGTGTGGGCATTCGCAGCGGCCCCATGGTGGGATATGGAGAGATGACAGAGGTGGCACTATGGATTCAACTCACCGGGAAAGGCAGCGTACAGTATCGCTATTGGCCCGAAGGGTCAAAACACCTGGCACGTACAAGCCAGGCCCTTGATGCGGTGTTGGAGAATGACTACATCGTTCATTCACTTGTGACAGGATTGCAGGAGGGAAAACGATTCGAGTATGAGGTTCTGGTGAACGGCAAACTTGCGCGACGCCCGTATCGCCTCGTGTTCCAGACACAACCTCTCTGGCAGTGGCGAAAGGATCCCCCTGCGTTCAGTGTTGCCATCGGATCGTGTGTGTATGTCAACGATTCAATTTCTGACAGACCCGGCAAGCCGTACGGGGGAGAATACGACATCTTTACTGCAATTACACAGAAACATCCGGATATGATGATCTGGTTGGGTGACAATACATACTACCGGGAGATGGATTGGACATCGGCCAGCCGTATGCGATATAGGAACGCGCATACCCGCGCGTTCCCGGTTCTGCAACCGCTTCTTGGCGCGACACATCACTATGCGATTTGGGATGATCATGACTTCGGACCCAATGACGCTGACCGGACATATAATCTCAGACGCACGGCGCTCGAGACCTTCAAATTGTTCTGGGCAAACCGCACCTACGGTATCGAGGAAACGCCCGGTGTATTTGGCCGGTTCATCTGGGCCGATGTGGAGTTTTTTTTGTTGGATGACAGATACCACCGCTCCCCCAATGACATGCCTGACACGCAGGAGAAACAGATGTTCGGGACAGAACAGCTTCAATGGCTCAAGGAATCTCTGGTTTCCAGTGACGCTCCATTCAAAATGATCGTGGGAGGAAACCAGATGCTGAACCCGATAACATTCTTTGAAGCGTTTGGCAAGTATCCGTTCGAACAGAAAGAACTGTTGGGGTGGATTAAGGAGCGGAAGATATCCGGGGTGGTATTTCTCTCCGGCGACAGGCATCACACGGAGTTAATCCGGCTTGAGGATTCGACGTTCTATCCGCTGTACGACTTCACCAGTTCGCCCCTTACATCAGGGCTGGGAAACCCTGAGAAGGAACTTGATAATCCTGCCCGCGTTCCGGGGACATTTGTCACAGACATGAGAAACTTCGGACTGTTGAAATTTGACGGTCCGCGTACAGATCGCCGTTTGACAATGGAGTGTTACGACAGTAACGGTGCGTTGCGATGGACCCACACGGTATTGGCAAAAGACCTGAGGCCGCAAAAAAGGTAACTCACCGTATCAAAGCCATTTTCTTCATCTCGCCTCGACCGCTCACATCGAGTCGATAAAAATACACCCCGCTTGACACCGGATCACCACTCGCATTCTTTCCGTGCCAGGAGATGCTGTGCTTCCCTGCCGGAAGGTTCTCATCCACTAGTGTAGCCACTGTGCGACCGGCGGCATCATATACGCGGAGAAGTGCAGGCGACGGTTGCATAAGATCAAACGAGATAATAGTACTCGGGTTGAATGGGTTGGGATAATTTTGCGCGAGCGAGAAGACGGACGGCGTGGTTGCATGTTCCGTAACATCGGTGAGATCATCCAACGGTATCTCCCACATCGAGCGACCGTGCGTAAATGCGCGTGCAATGCGCGTGGGTGCGTGAAGCTGCATATCGCTGATTGCCACATTCGGAAGTCCCGCCCCCATGGTTTGCCACGAAACACCTGTATTCGTTGTAAAGTAGCAGCCGACATCCGTTCCAATGTACAGTCTGTCGGTGTGCAACGGATCAACCAGCAGAACATTCACAGG
>CAZIHJ010000032.1:9057-17266 GCA_964538485.1 uncultured Chitinophagales bacterium
TTCCAATGTACAGTCTGTCGGTGTGCAACGGATCAACCAGCAGAACATTCACAGGAGCTTCGGGAAGGTTTCCGCTGATATCCTGCCACGATGTTCCGAGGTCGCTTGTGCGAAACACATGCGGTAATGCACTGTCGATACGATAACCGGAAAACGTCACGTACGCCACCTGGTGATTGGTGGGGTCAAAGCGGACACGTGTGACCCATCGATTCGGAAGCAAGGTGGAGACCTTCACCCAGTTCGTGCCGCCATTCGTCGTCACCCACACATTACCGTCATCGGTTCCGGCCATCACGACATTGGAATCGGTCTTCGCCGCATCAATCGTGGTAATCGTCGCGTACGCGGAAAAACCCGGCACGGGACCCTTGGAGAGATCGCCGCTGATTGCGGTCCAGCTCACGGCACGGTTGGTTGTTCTGTACATCCGATGAGTTCCGGTGTAGAGTTTCATCGGGTTGTTGGGCTCGATGACGATGGGTGTGGACCAGTTCTTTCTATCTGATGAGCTGATGCCGGAAGTGCCGCCAAGATTGCTACCCCAGTTGTTTGTGGTCCGGCGAATAGCGCCGTATTGCGATTCCGCGTATTGAATGTCGGAATTGGTGTAATCGACTACGGAATAGAACCCATCCCCACCGTTGATGCTTGTCCAATCGCTTGTACTTCCCGTGGTGGTGCGCGGTGTGCCGTTATCTTGCGTACCGCCGATACTCCTCGCCGGGGAAAGCGGGTCGATGTACCCGGCATAGAACTGTGTAATAAAGAGATCCTGGTTGGCTTCGCGGAACCACGTGCCGCTGCTATTCACCGACTTGGCCCGGCCGCCGTCATTACCGATATAGAGGATAGTCGGATCAGTGGGGTGAAACGCCATCGCATGGTTGTCCGCATGGGTGGTGCTTTGGGTTGTCCATAGCGCGCCACCATTCGTCGTCTTTCCAATCGATACACCGAAGACATACACATTGTTTTCATCCCACGGGTTGACAAACACTTTGCCAAAGTACCACCCGAAATTGCTATACAGGCCGGAGAGGCCTCCGTCACTCGTCCGCACCCATGAGTCGCCTCCATCTGTTGTCTTGTAGGCGCCGATGAAGTTCCCTGGATCATCGGCATACGCAACATACGCCACAAGCGGATTCGACGGAGCAATTGCAAGTCCGGGTCTTCCAATGTTTGCCGCCGGAGCCGGGAGTCCATTGGAAAGGAGTTGCCATGTTGCACCCGCATTGGTCGTCCGATAGATGCCGGTATGAACACCGCCGACAAAGCGACGACCCTGAGGACCACGCATACGTTGCCATGCTGCGGCCAGAAGAATGTTGGGATTGGCTGTGTTAATGGAAATGTCAACGACGCCGGTGGAATCGTTCACGAAGAGGACCTTACTCCATGTTGTTCCGGCATCGGTCGACTTGTAGACGCCGCGCTCACTGTTGCCGGTGAAGAGCGTTCCCATAGCCGCAACATACAGAACATTGGAATTGACCGGATCAATCACAATCTTGCCAATGTGCCGGGTCTGTTCCAATCCGAGATGTATCCATGATGAACCGCCATTCGTACTCTTCACCATCCCGAATCCATCGTAGGAATCGCCGCTGGAGTTGGCCTCGCCCGTTCCCACGTACACGATATTATCATCAAACGGATCAACGGCAATTGCACCCATTGATAAGCTCGGCTGGTCATCGAACAACGGCGTCCAGTTCACGCCTGCGTTCGTTGACTTCAGTACTCCTCCGTCCGCCGCCCCTGCATATACGACATTCGGATTTATCTGGCTGATTGCCATTGTTGTAATCCGCCCTCCAACGTTGGAGGGACCTTTCTGGATCCACACAGCACCGCCCCGATCGGCTGACTTGAGCAGAGCTGCCTCTTGAAGTGACCGCTTGCGCAATACCGGATCAATCATATCCTGCGGGTACGCCCTTTGCCGCCAAAACCAATCGCCCGGCGTTTGTTTCTTCAGCATGCCGCCGACACGTGGCGCTTGGCGTTCGAATGTCGCTTGAAAAGAGAGCAGGAACGTGACCACAATAGTGAGCATCACTATCAATCGACGCATGGCTACCTCGGAATATGGAATGAAACAACCAAAGGATGGTGGGAATAATGTAGGGAAATGCTGCGGCGAGAGCAACCGAAATGACAGGTCAAAAGCATAGTCCACACCCCTTGACAATGCAGAAGATTCTTCCTACGTTCCGCAGTACATTTCGCAGTCAAACTACTCGTTCTTTTCAATCCACCACCATCCGGGAGGTTTGTTCATGCTTAAACATCTGCTTTTTGCTCTACTCACGCTCGGTTTCGCAACCACCCTTTTCGCCGGGGGCATCAAGCAGGGCGAAGATCAAACCCGAAAAGCAGGCTACCGCCCCGGGATACTCGTCGTAAAGTTCACTCCCTCAATCGAACGCGCGAACATCGCCGTCGACGAAAAGGGCATTGCCACCACAGGCATTGCCACCATCGACGCCCTGAACAGACAATTCCAGGCCTCTGCAATTAATAAAGATGAGTTGTACCAACCGAGAAACAGTGCTCTCGCACAGCAACTTGGAATCGACAGGATCTACCACATTAAGCTCCCCCGGAAAGCCGATATCCCTTCCATCGCAGAGGTGTACGCTCGCGATCCGAATATTGAGTTCGCCAACCCCGACTGGGAAGTGTACTATGCCGCGATCCCGAACGACCCGCTTCATGTCAACCACTGGGGACACAACAACACCGCACAAATGCCGGCGTACAATTGGAGCACGGGACTGCACAACGGACCAAACGTCGGGACGGTCGGTTTTGATGCAAACGCGCAAGCCGCATGGGATGGAAGCCAGGGCTATGGAAGCACATCTGTCATTATCGCCATCATTGATGGCGGAGTGAACTGGGCGCACCCCGACCTTCGCATCTGGCAGAACGACGATCCGATTGATGGCATTGATAATGACGGCAACGGTCGCATTGACGATCTCCGTGGATGGGACTTCGGCAGCAATGATAACGATCCGAATGACAACGCCTCGGGCGCGGGACATGGAACAGCGTGTGCCGGTGTTGCCGCAGCAATCGCGAATAATGCCATCGGCTCGGCAGGTGTGGCCGGCGGGTGCACAATCATGCCGTTGAAGGCCGCGAACAGTGCCGGATCACTTGCATACACGTACATCAACAATGCAATCTATTATGCAGCAGACAACGGTGCTGACATTATCAGTATGAGTCTTGGCAGCTCCGGCCAGGATGCGGCCAATAACACCGCATGTACGTATGCATGGAACGCGGGAACCATCGTTCTTGCCGCCACCGGCAATGAAAACAACAGCGCGATCAGCTACCCGGCAGCAAACACGAATGTGGTGGGTATTGGCGCCGCATCGAACTGCGGTGATCGCAAACGCAGCAGCAGCAACTCCGGTGAAGTCAATCCCGGCGTGTTCACTGATCCCAATGGATACACCTGCGACGGCGAACGATGGTGGGGATCGAATTATGGTTCAACAACACAGAACGCGGCGAATGCCGTTGATGTTATCGCTCCGACAATACTTCCAACAACAGATATCGTCGGCGCCGGAGGATATGATCCGGGAAGCTACAGTCTCTATTTCAACGGGACTTCCTGTTCGACCCCGTATGCCGCGGGCGTCTGCGCATTAATCATCTCACAGAATCCGACATGGACACCCACGCAAGTCCGCAACCAACTCTGCAATACTGCTCAGGACGTTGTCAACGTCGAGGCCGCTGCAGGATGGGATCGTTACACTGGTTTTGGAATGGTTGACGCTGCGGCGGCAGTGGGGGGCGGCGGACCTGTAACTCCGACAATCACTGTCAGTGCACCGAACGGCGGGCAATCATGGCTGGTTGGCTCGAACCAGAATATCACGTGGGGATGGACCGGCACGATCGCCAATGCTATGATAGAGTATTCTACCGACAGCGGGACTGCGTGGACAACTGTCACGGCAAGCACGCCTAACACCGGGACATATTCATGGCTGATTCCCAATACACCGACAACGACGGCGTTGGTTCGCGTTTCGGATGCCGCCAATGCAGCAACCAATGACATCAGCAATGCGGTATTTACGATAACGACAAGTCTGCCGCCGGTTACGATCTTCTCAGAGGGGTTTGAAGTCAACACTGTTCCCGGAGGTCCGTGGACCGCATACGACAATGCCAGCGGAAGCGGCAGAGACTATTGGGGTGACCAGAGTTCCAGCAGCGGTGCACGTGTTCATGGCGGAACATGGAGTGCGTACTGCGCTGATAACAGCAATGTCTCCGGTCAGGTCTATGACAATAATATGAACTCCTACATGCAGCACAGCGGCGTCAGCATCAGCGGCTATACCGGCACACAGGTGAGTTTCTGGATTTGGTATCGAACATCAAACGCCAGCGACTACGTTTCATTCCAGTATCTGAATGGATCAACCTGGACGGAGTTCAGCGGAGGACGCTATTCGGGAACCGGCGCCGGTTCGCAGGTCTGGGTGCAGAAGACGTTTACCGTCCCTGCGGCTGCCGGAACCAACTTCCGCTTCCGGTGGATATTCTTCTCGAACGGCTCCGGCACTACTGAAGGTGCTTACATCGATGATATTGCTGTGACAGGCACACCGGGTTCAGCACCTGGCTCGCCAACGCTACCGGGTGTTGCAGGCATCCCGACAAGGTTTGCGCTGGAACAGAATTACCCGAATCCCTTCAACCCGACGACAAATTTTGGATTCCAGATTGCAGCACCGGGATTCGTGTCGTTGAAGGTGTTCGACGTAATTGGTCGCGAGGTCGCCACGCTTGTGGATGAACAAATGCAGCCGGGAATCTATTCAACTACCTGGGATGCAACGAACTTCCCAAGCGGCACATATTTCTATAGACTCATGACTTCCGGCTTCACAGAAACCAGGAAACTGATGCTCATGAAGTAATCCCCCCCTGAGCCGCCCGCTTTCAGGCGGAACGAAGAGTCTAATGTAAGGATATACAGCGCCCGCTGGCCGAAAGGTTGGCGGGCGTTGTCATGAAGGAACATACCTCCAGTTGCACATTGCGGGTACAAGGAATATATTCTACGCAAAGTCTGCCCATGAACGACACGAGAGATGTACCAATGTCAATTTCCCGGAGAGCGATCACCCTTATTCTTCTGACCGTCCTTCCGTTCGTTCTTCTTGCCCAAGCCAAGCCTCCAAAGATCACATTCATGGAACCGGATGCCGCCGGAACGCGGGACGGGTTGCCGGTGTATCACGTTGTCACGAACGTCGCCAATATCGGCAAGTACCAGATGTGGTTGAACAACGAAGCGTCGCGCATGGCCCTCGAACTTTTCTCGCGCACGTGGCAGATTGTTCATCCTTCAGGTTCTGAAGGACCGAACTATTATATAGCCCTTGAGCAGGGCGGTAACCATGCAGATGTCGGTTTCTGTATTCAGGGGGGCAAATGGGTCGAGCCACATCCCGATGTTCCGTACATCAAGTTAAACCCGGACGAAGAGTCGTTCGGCACCACGTTTCTCCATGAAACCGGACACGTGATTTTATCGATGATGAACGGTGGGAAGGAAATCCCGAAGCGGGAGATGGCATCCATCCCGCACAGCACGGCGGCGCTGACCGACCGCGGCACGGCATTCGACGAGGGTTTTGCCATACACCTTGAAACAATCATTGCTCACACTGCTCTTGACCCTTCAATCACAGACCGTTACAAACGCAGGCGCTTTATGTTCGGCACACCGGGCAATCAATCGGAGTATCACCGTCAGGCCGCCGACCTGTTGACGTATGCGCAGACACGCAGTCGTTACCAAGACATTATGGAAAACGCGTTTGCCTTTGCGCCTGCATATCGCGGCCCGGACTACCTGCGTGTACAACTGGAGAAAAGCCGGGACTTCTCCACGCTGCGCGATGCGAATCAGTTGTTACAGTCCGAGGGGTTTCATGCAAGTGTGTTCTTTGGTTTGCTCGTTCGTGGCGAGACAATGCTGCGCGCCGATGTTGTGGCCCAGCGGCACGACAAGATGCTTGCTGTGCTCGCCGAGACGCTGACAGCAAAACGCCCCGACGCTGAATCTCCTTCTCTCCTTTCGTTCATTGAAACATACATACAGAAATATCCTTCGGAGGCAGGCGAAGTGGTGGACGTGTTAATGGACTTGAGCCACGGTGTATTTGTGGATCGTCAAGCGGCCATGCTCTGGCGCGAATATTATCTTGCTGCTCTCCGTGTGGAGGCATCCGCACAAAAAAACTCCGCCATTGACGACGCACGAAAGCGTTGGCGCGCAGATGTTCTCAAGAATCCCAAAGTCCTGTACAGCCTTCTCGGCCCGCAGTTACGCTTTGAGGTTGCGGGCAAGACCGTGAAACTCGATGCGCTCGGCAGTGCGGCTCCGCTTTCATTCGATGTGAACACCGTGGAGTATGGCATCATCCGGATGATCCCCGATATTACGGAAAAGGAAGCCGATACGTGGATAAAGCGACGGGGGGAGAAGTCGTTCTCCAGCGTTGATGATTTCAAGTCACGCTCCGGACTTGGCAAGAAGGCGATGAAGCATTTGAAGTTCGGGAAGTAATGCATGAGTAATCATCCTGAACGAAGTGAAGGATCTGCAAGTTACGCGCTTCGCACCTTTGCGTAACTATTCCTCCTTGGTGTCTCACGCAAAGACGCAAAGCCCGCCAAGAGATTGTTTGAAATCTCTCTCATCAGTTTTTGACATTCCTTGCATGAGTAACTGCGAAACCGACGGCGGGAGTGCAGGCAATACAGCACGAGATTTCGGTTTTGGTCCCGCTCACTCACTATATTGAGGCGGAGTTGAAGCCGACCTTCTCTTCTTGTCCGAGCCCCCCTTGTTTCTCTCCTCGCGTTCTATCCGTCTGCAACTATCATTCAATCATCCTCGTACCTCCGTCAGCACGTTCCCTTTCCTACCGCACGCACGGAGGTTTCAATGCAACAGTACACATGCTGGATCGCCGCAGTCCTTCTCCTGGCAATATCCTCCGTAGCGCAGGCAGACCTGCCCCAAAAGGAATACGAGATCGCACAGCTCGCCGAAGGTGTGTACGGATTTGTCTGGAAAGATCCGCTGAAGGATCCCATCGAGGGGAATTCGCTCTTCATCATCAATGAGAACGACGTACTCGTGGTCGATGCCGGTCTCTTCCCCACATCCACTCGGTTGATGATCGGCGAGTTGAAGAAGCTCACACCGAAACCCGTGCGCTATGTGGTGAACACGCACTTCCATGACGATCATAACAACGGCAATTTCGTTTACCGGGAGTTCTGGCCCGGTGTGGAGTTTATCGCGCATCGTGATACGCGCACGGACATCATTGAGCAGGTGAACAACGTGCGTGACAAGGATATCCAGGGGATGCTGGATAACAAGGAGAAACTTGAGGGCTGGCTCAAAACGGGTCAGGACGATGACGGCAAACAGTTGGACGAGGCCCGGAAGGGTCGCGTGCGGTCTTTTATCGACCTGTTCACACAGGGCGTGAAGGAATATCGAACCGTGAAGAACGCCGAACCGGAACTGACCTTTGCTGATTCAATGACGCTGCACCGTGGTGACCGCGTAATCAAGCTTCTCTGGTTGGGTCGTGGTAATACACGCGGCGATGCAATCGTGTTTCTCCCCAAGGAACGTATCGCAGCCACGGGCGATCTGATCGTGTATCCAGTGCCCTTCGGGTTTGGTTCGTATTACAAAGAATGGGCAACGACGCTTTCAAGGATCGATTCGCTTGAAGCCGATATCCTGTTTCCCGGACATGGGCCCCCATTGCGCGATCGTACGTATCTGCACCAAGTGCGTGGCGTGCTGACAACTCTTGTGAATGATGTTGAGCGCGAAGTCGCTTCAGGGGCAACCCTTGAAGAAACGCAGGAGCGCGTGACTCTGTCCGAATGGAAGGAGACGCTTTCGAAGAAGGATGCATCGAAGGAACGCGCTTTCGACCAGTTTTTTATTGCACCGGCTGTTGAACGGGCATGGAATCAGGCGAAGGGAAATCCCGAAAGCGGTAACTGATGAAACAGATGCACAAGGGGATTAACGAGAGGTCGTTTTTAGAGAAACCTGTGGGATGATCGCTGTATTGAATTGATCAAGGTGATCCACCCCAACATGCGCAACCTCTGCGCGCGC
>CAZIHJ010000032.1:17366-30801 GCA_964538485.1 uncultured Chitinophagales bacterium
CTGTATTGAATTGATCAAGGTGATCCACCCCAACATGCGCAACCTCTGCGCGCGCTGCGTTTATGGATACAAGAAGGGCTGTAACATCCACACCGAGGAAGAATGACGGGAAGAGTTTCAGTTTCCCCTCTGCCTTCTCAAAGTTTCTCATCATTCCCCCATACCGCTTCTTAACTACGAGCAAATGATACGCCGCCGCGAGCTGGATGATCCCCTGAAAGAAAATCCGGCTCTCCTCGGGTCGTCGCTTCCAGACATTTTCCCACGCTTCATGCGCATGCCAGAATTGTCCGGCGTTGAACAGCTTCCATCCCTCCTGATACTCACGCCAGTCTTCCGAAGTCATCTCCGGTTCAGCCAGCAACGTTGCGTCAATCTCTTCGGCTGTTTTCTTTCTTATCATCACTGCATCAACCCCAGCCTTTATTCCAATCGTCAATGACTCAGTGCCTCACTCGTCAATCCCGTTACTCGACCACTCCATTACTCCATCAATCCCTTATCCAACTATCCAACCCTTACTCCACTACTCCATCACTCCGTTTTTTTATCCTTTCGTACACCTCGCGTTCTCCCAACACCACCGCAACCTGCATCTGTTCGGATTCTTCCCGGTTCTGTAATGCGAGTGTGGCGAATTCCTTTGACCCGGTATGCGTATAGACTTCGGCGACAGGTTTATAGATACACTCAAGAATCTTCCGTGCGATTTCATCCGGTGGAAGCACACCTTCAATCTGCGGCAGTCGTAGTTTGCGCTCTGCGGCAATCCGTTTGATGGCGGGTCCGGACTCCGAGAAAAACTCCAGCATTGAGCCACCCTCTGTTGCCAACGCCCACTCTGTGAGCACGCCAGCCGGACACACCACTGAGGCATGAACGCCTGTTTCAAGCAACTCCTGTCGCAGCGCCATGGTGAAGCCAACACACGCATGTTTCGCCGCCACGTACGCGCTGTTGTACGGGTAGCCGACTTTCCCTGCCATGCTTGCGATGTTGATGATGTGGCCGCTTCGCTGCTTTTTCATCAATGGCAGAGCCGGCCGCGTTGTGTACCAGAGCGGGAAGACATTCACCGCGAACATCTTTTCCATGACGTCATCGGCAGTATCTTCGACGGCGGCAAAGTGCCCGCGCCCCGCATTATTTATGAGAATATCGATCCGTCCGAATTCCTGCACCGCGTCCTGTACAAGTTGCTCGGCATCTTCCCGCACCGTCACATCGCAACGAATGGGAAGCGCCCGACCACCTTCGCCAGTGATCTGTCGTGCGAGGGACTCGAGTTGATCTTTCCTGCGGGCCGCAATTACAACTGCGGCGTGTTCCTTTGCAAGTAGGCGCGACAGCGATGCGCCGATGCCGGATGAGGCTCCGGTGATGACAGCAACTTTGCCGTCGAGCATGGTTGGGGTTATCCTGAGTGGTGAATGAAAGAAAATGCCGTTACACGCCGGGTTTCATCGTCCAGGTCTGACCGATTGCATCAATCACGATCCGGTCGGGAGAAGAAGCTGCCGCGACCTTCAGACGTTCCATCGGTTCGTGCGCGGGCTCGTCGCTCTGGATGAACGTTCTGTAGTGAATAGGAAGCATGTGGTACGCGCCTGCGTGGTCCGTCATGGCAAGTGCTTGCTCCGGGTTGGCGTGATTCCTGATCCACGGATCGTATGCGCCAATAGGCATGATGGCAAGGTCGATGGTAAGTTTGCGTTCGCCGATCTTCTTGAACATTTCATGGAATGCCGTATCACCACCGAAGAGCACCGAGCGACCGTTTTTCGTCAACAGGTATGCATTATAACTGCGCCCGTCCCGGAATCCTTTTGAGCGATCATTCTCCCACGGATACCGCCAGCCGAAGTGCTTCACCTCGAACGCTTCGATCTTCACGTCACCCACTTGCGCCCATTCGCCCCAGTCGAGTTCATAGACTTCCTGAAATCCGTGCGGCTCGATAATATCGAATGTGTTCTTCGCAATCACAATGGGAATGTTTCTGTCGAAATTCTTAATGCTGGGAGTATCCAGATGGTCCATGTGGCCGTGCGAGACCAACACGATATCAATCTTTGGGAGCTTGTCGAATGTGAGTGCCGGATGGACGAGACGCCGTGGACCGATGGTGAACAACCCGGCAACATCAAGTCCGATACGATCAGAGAACACCGGATCGGTAATAATCCATGTCCCATAGAAATTTATCAGAACGGTCGCATGCCCGATCCACGCCGCCGTGAGTGCCGAATCATCCCAAGTGGACGGGTCGGGCGTGTGAGTCGGCGAAGTTGGCGGATCGTTTTGTGAGAGAAGATCCCAGCGACTCCGCTTACGCGGGTTTTCGTCGGCAAGCAACGACGGTGCGGCAGCGACAAGGCCAAGGGTTTTCAGAAAGCGTCTTCGATTTTGCATGTGTAAGAACAGGAGAAAGTAAATGAACAGGGACGTACCGGTTATTCAAACATCAAGGTGCCGCAGATGATTCCACAGAAGACACGGATTTTCCGGCTGAAATCCAATCCGCAGCCGCTGTTTCACCTGCAACATACCCGGTCGAGAAAGCGGCCTGGAGATTATACCCTCCCACCGGACCTGCAATATCCAGAACCTCGCCACAAAGATAGAGGCCTTTGATTTTTCTTGAGCGCATGGTTTTTGGGTCCACTTCATCCAGCGCTATTCCTCCGGCAGTCACTTCACCGCGTTCAATATTGACATGGGAGACGTCGCCGATCTTCCATTCTTTAAGAAGCCGGACGATTGTCCGCCGCTCTCCACGCGTAAGCACATGTCCTCTCTTCGCCGGATCAACATTGATTGAGCGCAAAAGGAATCCGACCATCCGGTTGGGTACCCATGCTTCCAGTAATGTTGCAATCTGTTTGCCGCGTTGGGCGAGAATGGATTGATTCAGCTCCGCATCAAGTTCAATGAACTCTTTTTCAGGAAAGAAGTCGAAGCGTAACTCAGGTGTACCCTTCTCGAGTTCTTCTGCTGCAACGCGGCTGACTTCCAGCGCAGCAGGACCGGAGATTCCCTCATGCGTAAAGAGAATATCGTCCTGCCATTCAAATGCGCGCTTCCCTCCGGAAACGATGAACAAGCATCCTTCGCGGAGAGCTATCCCCCTCCATTCAATGGGCAGCATTGGTCGTATCCCGATCGGAGCAAGAGATGCCCGGAGAGGAACAATCCTGTGGCCAAGTGCTTCTGCCCAACGGTAACCATCTCCCGATGTTCCGGTCCTTGGATAGGAGACTCCTCCCGTTGCTAGCACAACATGTCCAGTGGGGATCGTCACACCGTTCACGACCACGCCGGCGACGCCATTGTCCGTCACGGAGACGGATTCAACGCGTGCGTTCAGGCGAATATCAACACCGACGTTTCTATTGTAATACTCAAGAACATCAACAACATCTGAAGCCCGGCCGCTGACGGGGAACACTCTGCCGTTCTCCCGAACCAATGAGCGGAGACCACGACTCTCAAGCAAACGAAGCACGTCCTGGTTCGTGAAGCTATGGAATGAGGGTTTGAGGAATCGAGCCTCGTGCGGAATAAACGCCGCTCGTACCTCTTCCATCTCACCGGCATGTGTGATATTACACTTCCCGCCACCTGAAATCAAAAGCTTTATGCCCAGCTTTTTGTTTCGCTCAAGGAGGATAACTTCCGCTCCGGATCCGGCGGCGTGCCATGCGGCAATCAACCCGGCCCCTCCTCCGCCAATAACTATGATTGAATGTGTTGTACGCGCCATTTTAGAAGAACGGAAGATTTCGCTGGAAGTCCAAACAAGTCAACTTCCCAGCCATCTTCGTGCAGAAATGAGGTCCCGAAATGGTGAATCAACGCAGTCCGACGCATGATCAACCCATGATAGACAATGTAAGGTCTTCAATGTTACATCAATGAAGGTAATGATGTATCAAGAGACTACCCAAAACGAGCAGGAAAGCCACTCTTGGCCCAACTATCCTCATTTACAGCTCGTTTTGCAATGTGAATGATGAAGTTACAGCCGCACTCACTGGCCAGCGAAAAATAGTATACATTTCCACTTGACAATCTTATTTGCAGGCCTTATCTTGGATCACGCTCGGTGAGTTCGGGCAAACAAGGTAAAATGAGCCCAGGTCACGTAAAGGGGGAAATATGGAACTTGGTCATGGATTCGACATTGGAATGGGAGGTGAGCGACCACGTTTTGATGATAGCGTCGCCCAGCTCATTCGTTCTGCGGAGAGATCCATATCCCTGCAGAAATTTGGGTATGCAAGAGAGCAACTGAGCCTGGCAAAGACTCTGGATCCCAATAATGCATATATACCAGCAATCCTTGATCGGGTAATCAGTCTCGAGAGACAATCTCTTAATCCAGTGGACACAGACTCTCAAAGGTACCTTTCGGTTTCAGTCGGGCCGGAGTTTGCGAGCGGCTTCAAAGAGACCGAGCCGGATTCTCCAAAAGACCTTCAGGGTAGGGTTCGCCAGTTGACAAATGTGGCGGAGCGGTTCCTTGAACAGGGTTCCTATGAGAATGCATTTGAAGCCCTGATGAAGGCCTACTTGCTTGACCCGGTAAGTCCGTATGTTGTAACCTGCGAAAAAGCCGTGCTGCCCGTCTGGCAGCGCCAGCACCAACCCATGAGTGCTTCCCCCGGTTTCGCATCAATACCATTGCGTTCAGAGAGGAGATCCACCATGGCACAACCACCGGAGTACACACCCACACCACTGCCGAGGGCTTCATTGGCGGGACCAAACAATACTCAGACCGAGCATGATCGCATTGAAGCTCTGATGCTCCAAAAGGAAATGGAGCGCCAGGAGCGAGAGCGGGCATTGTGGCGTCAGGCCTCCAGTCCGCCGAAGGCCTCGCATCAGCAATCCAATGCAACCGATGAATCGGCAGCAAAAGCCGGCGAACAAAAAATCGAGCGGGGGCTGTTTGCCAAACTCAAACTCGGGAAGTTCCTGAATCCCTGATTGGATCGCTCCAAGGCCTGATGAGAATCGGGCCTTGCTGTTTCAATCGGTCCACGTTGCTTCTCGCCAGGTTTTTGTTCATGTTGAGGTGATTTCTACAGGCACTCCTCGTCGTGAATTATCTTCCATACCATCCGCTCCCAAAACTGCTTCTCAAGGTTCTCCCTGTGTTTGTGGTTCTTTCAACGCTTGTTTGCATCATCGTCGGCTTCAGATATGCAGGGACGCGGCTCTCTGACTTTGCGGGATACTATACCGCCGGCAGAATGTTCATTGAGGGGAGAGAATCCGGCGACCTGTATGACGACGCAAAATTTCAAGAGGCAATGCAAAGCTACGGAATTCATGAGCCAACCATTGTCATGTACGTCAATCCCCCAACTGTGAGTATTCCGGTGGTAGTGGTCTCGTGGCTCCCTCCTTTTCAGGCAAAGTTCCTCTGGAATCTCTTGAGCATTGTGTGCATGGTGGCCTCATGGCATATTCTGGTGAAAGCGTTGCACGTGCCTGACGATTCCGGATATCGGATGCTGCTCATGTTCACACTGGTAGGGACGGTCCCGTTTTTGCGGAACCTGCAACTTGGCCAAATGTACGCTTTCATGGTCCTTCTGTTCTCCATACTCCTGAATTCGTACCTCTCGCGCAAAGTGCTGGTTGTGGCACTTTCTTTTGCTGGGATCGTTTTGCTGAAATTCTATGGATGGATATTCCTGGTTATGTTCGCAATGCAAAGGCGATGGCGGGAGTTCTGGTGGAGCATCGCGGCAACGGCGATTGGAGGTGGAGTGTGTGTCTTATATTTTGGTGGCGAGACCTATGCTGTGGTGTTCGGGAAGATACTATCATTGAGCGGAAGTGTTGATACAGCTTCGTTCGCCCTTCGATCAGTCGCAGCGCCACTCAGCAAACTCTTCGTCTTCAATCCACAACTAAATCCCCATGCTATCTCCAATATCCCGACAATACCAGCAATCGTGCCCTGGGTTCTTCTTGCCGGTGCAGTATGGCTTGCGAGAGAAACACGTGAAAACGATAGCACATGCTTTTCGGCATTCCTCGTTTTATCGGTCATTTTCACGCCATTGGCGGCCGACCATCACTACATTCTGCTTGCCATGCCTGCTTTTGTCTTGCTCGCATCAGGTCCTTGGCGCGAAGGCCAAAAATGGAAGCGCGTGATCATCGGCGTGTGCATCTTCCTGTTGTTTGGTTGGCTCCCGCAACTGCCGGATCAATACCTTGAAGGAGTATGGGTGGTGCTTGCATATTGGCGTCTTTATGCGGCAGTAGTACTGTTTCTTTTGTTGGTGAGGTTTTCCCTGAGACCTCCACCCTTCGCCGTTTGAGTTCCCGACAGCCGTAAGGTATGACAGCATATCTTGGAATTCTCCGCGGCATTGAGTATATTTAAGATAGTTTGTATAGTTGTCGTGTTGCCTCGAGCAAGCGGCTGGTGCTTGAGGCGCTTTAGTTCTTGGAGTTCATTTTCGGAGGTACATGCAGCGCAGGGAGAACATACGCAACATTGCTATCATCGCCCATGTCGATCATGGGAAAACCACGCTCGTTGATCACATGTTGCGCCAGACAGGGACATTCCGTTCCAACCAGCAACTTGTCACAAGGGTAATGGATTCCAACGACCTTGAGAAGGAGCGCGGCATCACCATCCTCGCAAAGAACACGGCAGTACACTATAAAGACATCAAGATCAACATTGTCGATACGCCCGGTCACGCAGACTTTGGCGGGGAGGTGGAACGGACTCTCACTATGGTGGATGGCGTCTTGCTGCTCGTGGACGCTGCCGAGGGACCGCTCCCCGGAACAAAGTTCGTCTTGAAGAAATCACTTGACCTGAACCTGAAGCCCATCGTCGTTATCAATAAGATTGATCGCAAAGATGCCCGATCGCATGAGGTGTTAGATCTTGTTTTTGAACTTTTCCTTTCCCTCGGCGCAAATGACCAGCAACTCGATTTCCCTACGATCTATTGCATTGCCAAGCAGGGGATTGCGAAACGGGAACTTGACCAGGAAAGCACAACCCTGGAGCCGTTGTTCGAGGCAATCATCAACACGGTGCCGGGCCCTCCAGGCGACACGTCATCGCCATTCCAGATGTTGGTGACGACCATTGACTACAATGACTACCTCGGACGTCTCGGCATCGGGCGTATCCATCGCGGGACCATAAAACTCGGTGGGCCGATGAAAATCATCCGTCGTGATGGTACAAAGGAAGATGCACGTGTAACAAAGATCTACACATTTGACGGCCTGAAGAGAATTGAAACACAGGAAGCAAGTGCAGGGGACATTATCGCCCTTGCCGGGATGGAAGACGTCGACATCGGCGAAACGATTGCCGATGCTGCCGACCCCACAGCCCTCCCCTTCGTGGCCATCGAAGAGCCGACACTCTCAATGAATTTCGTTGTCAACAACTCCCCGTTTGCCGGCCTTGAAGGAAAGTTTGTCACCACGCGCCACCTCGGCGAACGCCTTGCCCGTGAACTGCGCTCGAATGTCAGTTTGCGCATTGAGTTGACAGACTCGCCGGATGTATTTAAAGTCAGCGGACGGGGCGAGTTGCACCTTGCCATCCTTATTGAAACCATGCGGCGCGAGGGATTTGAGTTTCAGGTCTCGCGACCGGAAGTCATCTACAAACGCATTGACGATGTCCTCGCCGAGCCGATTGAACATGTGATCATTGATGTGCCGGAAGAATTTGTTGGCGTGGTGATCGAAAATCTTGGCCGCCGTAAAGGTGAGATGAAAAACATGCTCACCCACCAGGGGAATTCCCGTATAGAATTTTTTGTCCCTGCACGCGGGTTGATCGGCTTTCGTTCGGAGTTCATGACGCAAACGAAGGGGACCGGTATCCTGCATCATAATTTTCACGGGTACGAGCCGCATAAAGGCGACATGGTCCACCGTACAAAGGGCGCGTTGGTCTCCATGGAGAAGGGCGATGCCGTTGCGTACGGAATGTGGAAATTGCAGGAACGCTCTGTCTTCTTCATTGATCCGGGGACAAAGGTGTACGCGGGAATGATCGTCGGAGAAAACTCGCGTGAGCAGGATATGACGGTCAACGTGTGTAAGACCAAGCAATTGACCAACATGCGCGCTTCGGGGTCGGATGATGCCGTCCGCCTGGAACCGGCACACATCATGACGCTTGAGCAGGCCATCGAGTGGATCGGCGACGATGAGTACGTTGAAGTCACACCGCAAAGCATTCGACTTCGCAAGAAGTATCTGGATGCAAATGAGAGGAACCGGCAATCCAAAAAGAAAGTAGATGCACTCGTCGAAGAATAACAAGAACCATGGTGTGTATGCACAATACCGTATATCCCGCATAATGGTCACTCGACCCCGATGCAACATATCGGGGTTTTTCATTTCTGGAAGAACCGTGGAACCGCAATCCAACCACAACGAGGAGACACCATTCCCGTGGCAGTAAAACGAATTTCGGGTAAGAACATCGACAAACTCATTGTTGAGCTCCACACACTTGCATATAACCTCTGGTGGTCATGGCATCCCGATGCCCAACAGATATTCCATGAGCTTTCACCATTTTTCTGGGAACACAGCAACCATAACCCGGTGGAAGTGATGCAGTGGATCTCTGGTCCGGAACTGAGGGGCAAGCTCCAGAACCCTGAGTTCCACAAGAAAGTCAGCGCAGTGTGCGGGAGCTTTCGCGCATACCTAGCCAAAAAAAATACATGGGGCGCAAAGAACGCAGCACCGCTCAGGAAAAAACCGGTCGCCTATTTCAGTGCCGAGTTTGGACTCCATGAAAGCCTGCGCGTCTACTCGGGTGGTCTTGGTATTCTCTCCGGCGATCATACAAAATCCGCGAGTGACCTCGGGCTGCCGTTCGTTGGCGTCGGCCTGCTGTACAATCAGGGATACTTCCAGCAACAAATCTCCGGCGATGGATGGCAACAGGAACTGTATCCAACGTACGATCCCACCAAACTTCCCATTACACTCGTCAAGGATAAGAAGGGAAATCCGATTATCAGTTCCGTCGAGATCGGAAATGTGAGCGTGAAGTTCCGTGCCTGGTGCGTACAGATCGGGCGCGTGCCGTTGTATCTGCTAGACACATTTATTCCTCAGAACGAGGAACGCTTTCGCTACTTGACGGCACATGTGTATGGGGGAGATCAAAACACCCGTATCGGGCAGGAGATGTTGCTCGGTATCGGTGGCGTGAGATTCCTCCGCGCCATCGGCGTTACACCATCAGTATTCCACATGAACGAAGGCCATTCCGCATTCCTGACACTCGAACTTCTCCGGGAGCAACTTGCCGCGAAAAAAACGATCGCGGAGGGACAGGCGATTGTGAAGAACCAATGTGTCTTCACCACACACACTCCCGTGCCCGCCGGCCATGATCGGTTCGACCGCGGATTAATGGAGGCACACTTCGGCCCCCTTGCAACTTCGCTCGGGTTGTCCATTGACCAGCTCATGGAGTTTGGACGTGTCAAACCCGCCGACGCACATGAATCATTCGCCGTTACTGTACTAGCTCTCAAAATGAGCCGGGCGGCAAACGGTGTCAGTGAATTGAACGGCAAAGTCAGCCGTGAAATGTGGACCGAGTTGTATCCCGGGGTTCCGGAGAATGATGTCCCCATTGGGGCAATTACGAACGGCATCCACACAACCGGGTGGTGCAAGGATACGGCAATGGAGTTTTGGAGCGCACGCGCCGGCGCAACTTGGGCCGACAAACTTGAGAATTCGAAAGCCTGCAAGTCGTTGATTGAAAGCAAGAAGATCTCCGATGCAGATCTCTGGACGTTGCGTACGAGCCTTCGCCGCGAGCTTGTTGAGTTTGCCCGACGCAAATTGCGCGAAGAACACCTGCGGCATGGCGGCGATGGAATTGGTATGTATGACGATGTGCTTTCACCCGATGTCTTGACCATTGGATTCGCCCGCAGGTTTGCGACATACAAGCGCGCACCGCTATTCTTCCGCAACCTCGAATGGGCGATTGGCATGTTGATGAGCAAGGAACAGCCCGTGCAGATTGTCTTTGCAGGCAAGGCCCATCCGCGGGATGATGCGGGGAAACAATTCATCCAGCAGATTGTGAACCTGACGAAGCGCGTGGACCTGTTCGGCAAGGTGGTGTTTATTGAAAACTACGACATCAATGTTGCAAAACACATGGTGGCCGGTTGCGATATCTGGCTGAACACACCACGCAGACCGATGGAAGCATGTGGCACCAGCGGAATGAAAACACTGGTGCATGGCGGACTGAACGTGAGTACCATGGATGGATGGTGGCGCGAAGGGTTTGACGGAAAGAACGGCTGGCAGATCGGCCACGATGCACCGTATGCTAATGACGAGGAGCAGGACAATGCCGATGCGGCTTCGCTACGCGACCTGATGGAAAAGCAGATCATTCCCCTCTTCTATGATCGTGGCAGAGACGACATTCCACACAAGTGGTTGAAGATGATACGGCATTCCATTGCCACACTTATTCCTGCATACAATACCGATCGCATGGTGGAGGAATATACCAGGAAGTACTACCTGCCGAGGAAGAAGTAAGAAGGTTTTTCTTTGATCACACTTCTCTTTGAAGAGAAGTGTGCAAGCCCCGCTTTACGGGATCCCGCTCGATAGTATTGAGGTTGGTTGCGGGAAGAACTTCCGAAATCGCAACGCTCAATCATGATGAGTTCACTGCTCAGTGACGCGCGATTTCAACACAATGCACTAAAAGCTTCGGTTTTCATCAGCAGTTCCGAGCCAGAACTGTCAGCGTTGTGCGTTTCGGTTTTAGCACCGGTTCGCGTCGATAGCAACCTCGCACTATCTCTTACGTATACGCAGTCATCTTCCCATATTCTAATCACGTTGGCCGGAAACCTTCCTTGCGACATGTCTCCGTGAATAACACTTGTGTAGGGGCGTAATATATTACGCCCTTACGGTTGACCAGGTGGGGTTTCCGACTACAGGTTCTGAACCCATTAATGAAATGCACTCAACGAATGAACAGATACTCTTTTCTCTGGACCACCCTTGTCTCCTTCCTGGTTATCCTTCCCGTTGTTGCTCAGGAACATTCACTCACCGGGATCCTCCGCGATAGCGTCACCGGTCAGGCGATTGTTGCTGCAAACATCCGTGTGCTTGGCACTGCCCGCGGTACCGTCTGCAATACGGAAGGCGCGTACCGTCTGATGCTTCCCGCGGGAGAGCACAGGATTGTTATCACGAGTCTTGGTTACAGGCCGGACACGGTTGCGTTGCAACTGACACAGAACACCATACTCGATGTCTCCCTCGTTCCATCCGACATTACTCTCCCGGAAATCCTCGTGACCGGCGAGGACCCTGCACGCGCCATCATCCGTCAGGCAATTGCCAACAAGCGCCGCTGGATCGACAAATTGCAATCATACGAGATGGCGGCGTTTACGCGACAGGTATTGAGACGCGATACGTCCATTGCGAGCATCACTGAGGCGTACACGAAGGGATACTGGCAGAGGGGCGACACGCTCCGGGAAGTGGTGCTGCAGAAACGACAAACCGAGAACATCGACGTCGGTGGGAACTTTGCTTCTGTGGGACGACTGTTGAATTTTTATGATGAAGACATCCGTTTCATTGGGTACACGTTCGTAGGCCCGATTGCCGATAACGCCTTCGATCATTACGATTACAAGCTCCTCAGTACACGGACCGCGCACCGCTCTGATATGTACGAGATCGAGCTCATCCCGCTCTCGGCAACCGTCCCCTGTTTCACCGGCACCATCAGTATCGCGGATGGATCATTCGCCCTTGTCGGAGTTGATGTGGAGCCCAACCAGGCATTCCTCCTCCCGTTCGTCAAAGAAAAGTCGATCCGCTACCGGCAACAATTCTCACACTACGATGGCTCGTTCTGGCTCCCCGCCGATATCCGGGTCGATGCGCACTTCACTCTCGGTATTGTTGGCTTTTCTTTCCCCGCAATCGGATTCACACAGACCTCGGTGGTCACCGATTATTCCATCAACACCCCAATACCGGACAGCATTTTCCGGAAGCCGCTGCTGGTTGTGGACTCCAGCGCCACCACATTCGATTCAACATTCTGGGCGTCGCCGACCGCGCTACCACTCACAACTGAAGAGCAAACCGCCTACGCGACATTGGATAGCACGCAAACGCTTGAGGCACAATTCCGGCCCGGGGGCTTTGCCATGACGCTCGGAAGCGCAGACGGCGCCGGCGTTAATGCTCTGAGCCTGCTTGACCTTTCTTTCAATAGAATCGAGGGCGTACACCTCGGTCTCTATGGTACGTTCGACGAATTGTCAGAATACTTTACACTCCGCGGGGGCTTTGCGTACGGGTTCAGCGACAAGAAAACGAAGTACAGTATTGGAACAGAGATATTTCCACTGGGCAACAAACTGCTCGGAATCGGCGGAGATTTCTATCGTCTCGTCCAGCCATTTCCTGAACAAGGATATTTTGGAAATGTGGCAAACTCCATCAGTTCCCTTCTCGACAAGAATGACTATCGTGATTATTATCGCTCGGAGGGATGGAGAACGACGCTTTCATCTTCATCGATAAAGGACATGAGGGTTGCTTTATCGTTCGTTCATGAAAAGCATGCGACAGCCGAGCAAACAACCGACTACAGTCTCTTTCGCAAGTCAGTCCCCTATCGCCCGAATCCCACCGCGGCGGAAGGAAATCTTCGCAGCCTTCAAGTAGATTTGGGCTTCGGCCGTTCAGCGGAAGCGTTGGATATTGTCACGCGAAATGGTCTCGATCTCTCAATGGAGTATTCATCACCCGATTTCGCTTCCAGCGGCTTCGACTTTCTGCGGTATCACGTTGTCGGTACATTGATCTTCCCGACGTTTGGACAGCGCTTTCTCTTCACCCCAAACATGAGGATACGCGTTGCAGCAGGTGCGGCAACGGGTACACCGCCGCCTCAACGCCTTTTCTCTATTGAGTCGGCATCAAGCGGGTATGGCCCATTCGGGGTGATGAAGGCGATGGAGGTGAAGGAATTCGGCGGAACAAGCTACGCCGCCATCAACATTGAGCATAATTTCCGGAGTCTGCCGTTTCTCGCGTTGGGGATTCCGTTTTTGTATGAGAACAATATCGAATTCGTCATCCACGGCGGGATTGCAAAGAGTTGGAATGATGGCCCACTGCAAATCAACACAACGGGCGGAGTGTACTCTGAGATGGGCTTCGGCATCAGTCGGATATTTGATCTGCTGCGGTGCGACTTCACCTGGCGATTGAGCACGCCCGGGAATTTCCGGTTCACACTCGGCGTGGCAAATTTGTTCTGAGGATTGTGGTCAGCTTTAGAAATACAAATGCCCGCGCATGTACAATTGCGCGGGCTTGC
>CAZIHJ010000033.1:0-5288 GCA_964538485.1 uncultured Chitinophagales bacterium
TATTTTGTACCTGCCTGTTTTGTATTGAGATTGACAACTCCGGACATGGCAGAGCCGAATTCTGCATTAAACCCGCCTGTCTGGATTTGCAATTCCTCAACTGAATTTTGGTTTACATTCAGGAACGAGTTGGCGGCATTACCTGAAAGCGGGTTATTTGAAGAGACACCGTCAATGACGTAGCTGACTTCATTAGGCCGGCCACCGCGAATATACAGGAGGTTCGATCCCTCATTCTGCACGACAGAGGCCTGAAGACCGATGACGTTGGTTACGCCACGGATGGGAAGATTACTAATGTCTTCGGCAGACTTGATTGTGAGTGTGTTCGTGTAGTCTTTATTAATGAGCGGACGCTGGGCAATGATCTCCACCTGTTCCATGGTCACCGATTCACTGGAGAGTGCGATATTCAAATCGGTTGTCAGGTCACTGCTGACCCGTACATTGGAGACGTTTGTCGCGGTATAACCAACAAACGTGGCTTTGACTGTATATGTCCCGGCCGGGATATTGAGAATGGTGTACTCACCATTCACGTCGGTCGCCGCACCGTAGTTTGTGCCGACAATGGCGACGTTCGCTCCAACGAGTGGTTCGTTGTTGCCTTGGTCAAATACCTTTCCTTTGATCTTGCCAGTCGTTCCCGCCAGGAGTAACGCGGGGACGAGAAGCAATCCCAAAAGAACAGATACATGGTATGATCGCATGATGTCCTCCTTGTGTTTTGAAGCATGCTGTAGACAGTGAAACAACACTCTATCTGTACTCCCGCGATACAATCACTAATGCCATAACGCTACGCATCCAGCTAATGAGCATGAATACCAGACGTTGGAGCCCTACGCATGATGTTTCCCATCATTTGCAGAAACCCGATACCAGAACATCATGATTGCGCTGCCGTTGCCTTACCAGTTTCATTGATGGTGAGGACCTTTGGATTGGCACCGATTGTTCGCGGTGTTAATTGAACTGGCCGCGAGAATGGCAACGGAGCAATGAGATTTTTTTGGAAAGCTGTATCAAGAACCCCCGGGGATCATCACCTCCTTGCTGAGATGGATGTGTTTGAGGTTGTGAAATACAGTGAGAATATATATATCAAGGTGCTCTTTGTCAAGTCTGGAATGGGAAAATCACCCCAAATTCCACAAAGTCAATCCAACCTTACCAACCTGGTGTTTGAGACTCCATCAAGTTCTCGAAGTTCCTGCATAGCAGAGGCGGGTATTTCGTTATCAATGTTCATAACCGTCAATGCATTGGCACCGATTCCAGACCGACCGAGCGATACGCCGGCAATGTTAACGCTATGCCGGGCAAGGACTTCTCCAACCCGGGCAAGCATACCCGGTTTGTCAATATTGTTGTATGTGAGAAGGTACCCCTCTGGTCGAAGTTCAAATCTGAATCCATCCAACTCCACAAAACGCAACGTCGATTGGCCGAAGACTGTACCGACAACCACCCGGGTTTCTCCGCCACTTGTGTAACGAACACGAAAAATATTGGTAAAATTCTCTTCGCCGCTATCATGAACCTCACCAACAGTGAGACCGATCTCCTGGGCAATGAATGGTGCATTGATGATATTTACAGGAACAGACATCACGTGCGAGAGTACACCCTTAAGCACGGAAGCCCTGAGAAGTTCAAGCGAGGACGTCACCACCTCGCCACGCCCTGAGATCATGAGTGTTTCCAGTTTTCCCGAAATTGTCTGCGCAACAAACCTTCCCATTTTTTCGGCAAGAGAGACATAGGGCTTAACGTCATTCCTCATCGTCATTTGGATGGCAGCACTATTCACCACTCCGGAAAAACTTCGCCCCTTCAGCGCATCTACAATCTGGTGGGCAATCTGAATTGCAACTTTCTCCTGCGCCTCCTCGGTCGAAGCACCGAGGTGCGGTGTGGCAATCACACGCTCATGCGCCAACAACGGATTATCACGCGGGGGTTCCACCTCAAACACATCCAACGCGACACCAGCGACATGTTCCGACTGAAGAGCTTCGAGAAGAGCTGTCTCTTCGAAGATCCCCCCACGGGCACAATTGATTAGGCGAACTCCGCGCTTGCACATGGCAAGTGTTTTCTTGTTCAGGAGTGCTTTCGTCTCAGGAGTAAGCGGTGTATGAACGGTGATAAAATCACTTCTCCGATATAGTTCTTCGAGTGTAACAAACTCGACGGCGATTTTTTTCGCGACGTCCGCTCCCAGAACAGGGTCGAAACCGATTACCCGCATGCCCAATCCCTGACACCGTATTGCTACTTCGCGACCGATTTTGCCCAGCCCGATCACCCCGATCGTCTTCTCGAACACTTCTGTCCCCGTAAATTTCTTCCGTTCCCATTTCCCCTGCATCACCGTCATATGAGCTTGGGGAATGTTGCGGGCCAGCGCGAGCATCATCGACACGGTGTGCTCGGCTGTCGATATTGTGTTGCCGCCGGGTGTGTTCATGACCAGGATGCCGCGACGCGTGGCGGCCTCAACGTCAATATTATCAACGCCCGTACCGGCACGTCCGATTACCGTTAGCCGAGACGCAAGAGCAATCACCTCCGCCGTCACCTTCGTGGCGCTCCTGACGACGAGCCCCGTATACTCCGGAATGGTCTTCTTCATTTCATCAGCAGAGATTCCGGGCCTATTGTCAACGGTATAGCCTTCCGCAACGAGAATGTCGATGCAGCTCTGCTCCAGACTATCACTCACCAAGATCTTCATCACTCCTCCATCCTTAAATCATCGCATCAATCTGCCAGAACTTTATGTGTCGCAGCAAGCCCTGTACCGGCGGTAAATGCAAATCCCTGTTTCATCAATGTCCGCTCAATGGCCGCAACCACCGTTATCATGTCCAAATCGTCATAGTAGCCGAGGTGGGATACGCGAAAGATCTTGCCGGTATAGTCATCCTGACCACCGGCAATGGTGATTCCATTGTCGATCTTCAGTGTCTTATTGAATGATTTCCATTCCACTGCTTCAGGAACCCATACGGGTGTCACGGCGTTCGAGGGAGATTCTGAAAAGAGTTTCATTCCCATCGCTTCCATGCCGGCACGCAAGGCCGCGGCAAGGCGCTTGTGGCGCGCCCACACGTGTTCAATTCCTTCCGACTTGATCATCTGGAGTGCGGCGTCGACACCGATGACGAGCGAGACCGCGGGAGTCCAGGGCGTGTCGTTCTTTTCATACGACTTGAGAGCTTTGCGCAAGTCAAAATAAAATCTCGGCAACTTTGCGCTTTCGATTGACTTGATTGCACGTTGACTCAGTGCAACAAATGCGAGTCCGGGAGGAATCATCAACCCCTTCTGAGAACCTGTCACACATACGTCAATTCCCCAATCATCAAAACGCATTTCATGTGCACCAACTGCGGTGATGCCATCGACGCATACAAGCGCGTTTGAATTCTCCCGGATGATGCTCGACATTGTTTTCACATCGGTGGAGGTACCGGTCGATGTTTCGCTATGCACCAGGTATACAGCTTTTGCCGTAGGGGTTTTCTTCAGGATATCGAGCATCTGGTCCGGCTGTATCGCTTTGCCCCATGGAATCTTCACTTCCACGACATTCAGTCCAAATGCCTGCGGCATCTTCACCCACCGCTCTCCGAATTTCCCGTTATTCACCACAATGACTGTCTCACCCTGGGAAAACAGGCTCACAAATGTCGCTTCTACACCTCCGGTCCCGGAACATGTGAGTGTCAAGACTGGTTGCTTTGTTTGGAATACATACTGGAGGTCCAGGTTGACCCGCGTGAGGATTTCCTGGAACTCGGGATTTCTATGATGGATGATTGGCTCAGCCATTCTAAGCATTACGCTTTCGGGAACCGGAGTCGGACCGGGAGTAAATAAACGCTTCTTCATGGAATTGTTCTCACTTTCAGTAGGAATATGAACAGGGCTGACTAAAGACGGGTCGCACAGGGTGCGCAGGAAAGCTAGTTGACGTGGGCCGAGATCACGCGCCAGACTTCCGATTTACCGTCTCCGGTAATGGAAGAGAACGGTACAACATCCCTGCAGTGCGAGTTGGCGATAAAGTACTTCTGTGCGGTGCTTACGTAGGACGCAAGCTTGCTCTGGGGAAGTTTGTCCGCTTTGGTGAGAGCGACCAGGAAAGGAATCTCGTAATAATCCAGCCAACCCACCATCATCATATCAAGTGCTGTTGGTTCGTGGCGGGCGTCAATCAATTGCACCACGAGCGCGAGTTGCTCTCTGTTCTTCAGGTATTGTTCAATCAACTTCCCCCAACTTGAACGAATCTGCTCGGGGACCTTTGCATATCCGTATCCCGGAAGGTCAACGAAATAAAAGTCGTCGTTGATGAGATAATAATTCAGTTCGCGGGTTTTGCCGGGTTCGGATGAGGACCGTGCGAGTGATTTCCTGCCACACAGTTTGTTGATAAGAGAGGATTTGCCCACGTTGGAACGACCGAGGAAAGCCACTTCCTTCCTTGATTCCTTGGGAAGTTGGCGAAGCGACGCGGCACCAATGAAAAATTCTGCTGAATTCACTTTCATACACCTGTATCCATTACAGTTGAGCCGGCAGGGTTGAGGCCGGAACTCTCATTCGCACGGATGCATACCCTCGCCTCGTGGGGTAAGGGAAAAGAAAAAGTCCCGATTAACGGGACCCTTCCTTGGTAGAGTCTTCGCTGCTGCTCTTTTTCTTGGCGGTTGCCTTGGCAGCGCCGAGCGCCTTCCTGGCTTTGGCCGGCTTCTTTGTTGTGGCAGCGGGAGTTGCGGGCTTCTCAGCCTCCGCTTGGCCGGTATTGAAATCCACGAGCTCAATTACTGCCATCTCTGCACCATCACCTGGCCGCTGGCCAAGCTTCACAATGCGCGTATATCCGCCGGGGCGTGAAGCAACTTTCTCGGCAATTGCTGAGAACAACTCCTTCACCACCGCGCGGTCTTTGATCAACCGGCCAACTTCCCGCCGAGCGTGGACACCGACAGCAGGGGCATCTGTGCTCCCGATGGCATTCTTTGCCCTGGTGATGATTTTTTCGACCACGGTACGCGTTTCTTTTGCTTTCGCCACGGTCGTCGTGATTCGTTTATGACGCAACAACTCCGTGGAGAGCGCTGCCAGCAGTGCACGACGATGACTTGCTGTACGTTTAAGCTTTCGACCTGCTTTGCGGTGTCGCATGGTAGACTATCCAGAAAATTACACAATGATAAAAAACGAGGGAATTACTCTCCCTCTTTCAAATACTTGGTGACATCCATTCCAAACGA
>CAZIHJ010000033.1:5388-30771 GCA_964538485.1 uncultured Chitinophagales bacterium
CGGACATTCTTAATAGGAGTGAAAATCGAATCGATGGCGATGACTCCGGGTGTCTGGTCGGGTGTTTTGTTCTCTTCCGCAACCACATACCCGATGCCGCGACCGATCCGGAGGTCAAGTTCGAAGTTCGCTTCCGCATTCAGTGTTGCAATGTGCAGGGAAGGATTCAGAATCTCCACATCCGGCGAGGCCTTTTGGATTTCTCCGGCAGTAAACGTCATTGGCCCGCGCAGAGGAATGATAACGCGATTCGTTTTCTTGTTGACCATTTTCATGCGGACCTGCTTCATGTTCAGCACCATATCCGGAACGTCTTCAACAACTCCGGGGATAGTGGAGAACTCGTGCTGGACGCCGTCCACATGAAATGCGGTGATCGAATATCCCGGCAATGATGACAGCAGTACACGCCGCATGGCATTGCCGATCGTTACACCAAAGCCCTTCTCAAGAGGCTGCACAATAAACCGTCCAAACGTATTGGAATAGGTTGCATCATCAAGCTGCACCTTTTCCGGCATCTGTATTGTTGCTGTAGTCATAGTCACCTTTACTCTCTTCTCCTGCGTGGGATCCTGTTCGATAAGCACTCTGTTACTTCGAGTAGAGCTCGACGATCAATTGTTCATTCGCGTTCAGTGGAATATCGGCACGCTCTGGAACACTGAGAAACGTCCCGGTCATGGATGCCTTATCCAGACTCAGCCACGGAAGCATGGATGTGTCCTTCATACGTTTCATGGAGGAGTGGAGAACATCCAGTCTCTTGCTCTTGTCCCGAACCTGCACCAGATCTCCTGCACGCAACAAATACGACGGAACATCAACCGGTTTGTTGTTGATCAGGAAATGACCGTGGGTAATCAACTGGCGGGCCGCCTTTCGCGATGGCGCAAACCCCATGCGATACACGACATTATCAAATCGCCGTTCGAGCATCTTCACCAATGTCTCACCGGTCCGGCCTGTCTGTCTCAATGCTTTTGTGAAGTAGTTGCGGAACTGCGTCTCCATCAGTCCGTACATCCGGCGAACTTTTTGCTTCTCACGCAACTGTGTACCGTACTCCGATACTTTTACGCGGCGCGACTGTCCGTGTTGGCCCGGCGGATAATTGCGGCGTTCAACCGGACACTTTTCGGTGAAGCACTTGGTGCCCTTGAGAAACAGTTTCTGTTTTTCTCTACGGCATAACCTGCAACTTGAATCTGTATATCTTCCCATGAACGAAGAACTCCTTGCTCTTACACTCTACGCCGCTTCGGCGGGCGGCAACCATTATGAGGAATCGGGGTGACATCACGAATACTGCTGATCTCAAGGCCTGCGACCTGCATCGCACGGATGGCAGCTTCACGTCCGGAACCGGGACCCTTGACAAATACCTCCACTTTACGCAACCCCAGATCGTGCGCTGCTTTGGCAGCGGCCTCTGCGGAAACCTGTGCCGCAAACGGTGTGTTCTTCCGCGAGCCCTTGAAACCATTCTTTCCGGCAGACGACCAACTGATGGTATTTCCATAAATATCAGTAATGGTCACAATAACATTATTGAACGTGGCCTTGACAAACACTTTGCCGCTTACGTCCACCTGAATTCTTTTTCTTTTCTTTACCGCATCGCTTGATGCACCTGTGGTCTTTGCCACCGATACCTCCTTCAATATGAAATTGCGTTACACTAAAACGACTGCTCGCCTAGGTCTTTGCTGCGACCTTCTTCTTGCCGGCAACTGTCTTCCTCTTCCCCTTGCGTGTTCGGGAATTCGTGCGTGTGCGTTGACCACGCACAGGGAGGCCCTTCCTGTGACGAATGCCGCGATAGCACCCGATATCCATCAGTCGCTTGATGTTCATCTGCACTTCGCTCCGAAGGGCGCCTTCGACCTTGTATTCCGAGGTAATGATGCCACGGATCTTGGCGACCTCGTCATCATTCAGGTCATTGACTTTTTTATTCAGGTCAATTCCCGCTTTACGCAGTATTGCTCTCGCTGTGGTATGACCAATACCGAAAATATAGGTCAGGCCAATCTCTGCGCGTTTCTTCTTTGGTAAGTCAACTCCTGCTATACGAGCCAACCGGCATCCTCCTTGGGTTAACCTTGACGCTGTTTATGCTTGGGATTCTTACAGATCACCCGCACCGTGCCTTTACGACGGATGATCTTGCAATTGTTGCAAATACGTTTTACTGATGACCGAACTTTCATAACTCCATTCCTTTGAGCCGGGGGAACCGCTTATTTGTAACGATACGTGATGCGACCCTTCGTGAGATCGTACGGCGATAATTCCACCGTGACCTTGTCCCCAACCAGAATTTTGATAAAATTCATCCGCATCTTGCCGGAGATATGAGCGAGAATGTTATGACCATTCTCAAGACTTACCTTGAACATTGCATTAGGCAATGTATCGGTAATTACTCCGTCAACTTTGATGGGACCTTGTTTCGCCATATACGATATCTTCCCAGGTATTACCTGGTGAGGATTTCTGCCTCCCCTTGTCTCACAACAACCGTGTGTTCGAAATGTGCCGATGGTTTGCCGTCTGCCGTACGGACCGTCCATCCATCCGAATCCACCTGCACTTTGTATGTACCGGCATTCACCATTGGCTCGATTGCCAGTACCATACCCTCTTTCAGGATTATCCCGGTCCCGGGTGTTCCAAAATTTGGTACAGCGGGTTCTTCATGCAAGTGCTTCCCGATGCCATGCCCGACAAGATCTCGCACCACCGAGTAACCGTGCGATTCCACGTGTTCCTGAACCGCATGGGAGATATCATGAAGGTGATTACCTGCACGAACATTGGCAATTCCCCTGTACAGGGATTCTTCCGTCACCTTCATCAGTTGAGTCTTTTCGGGTAACGCAACACCAACAGCAAATGTCCGCGCTCCATCCCCGAAATAACCGTTCTTCTTTACTCCCACATCCACTGAAACTACCTGGCCCTCTTCCAATACCCGGCCATTCGGAATTCCATGAACAATTTCATCGTCAATCGAAACACATAACGTTCCGGGGAAAAGATTATTCCTGTCATGCCCGTATCCCTTAAACGCCGGGGTGGCACCCTTGGAACGTATGTACTCTTCTGCAAAGGCATCCAGCTCGTGGGTGTGAACACCCGGAGCAATCTTTGCCCCAACCAGCGCCAGAACCTCTGCAACGATACGGCAACTTTCCCGCATCAGCTCAATTTCACGTTGCGATTTTATCGGCACTCTGCCCATATGCTACAAGGTCGTCGACCCGTGTTTCAACGGATGCGTCCTTTTATTTTCCCGGACTTCATAAAGCCGTCGTAGTGACGCATCAACAAGTGCGATTCCACCTGTTGCAACGTATCCAATGCAACACCGACCATAATCAGGAGGCTTGTACCGCCAAAGAACTGCGCGAACGTTGAAGTGACTCCGAACTTCACCATGAACGCCGGAAGGATCGCAATAATTGCAAGGAATATGGATCCCGGGAGTGTGATCTTCGTGAGAATGTTGTCAATAAAATCGGCCGTGTGTTTTCCGGGACGAATTCCCGGAATAAAACCACCCTGCTTCTGCATGTTTTCGGAGACGTCTTTTGGATTGAACGCAATCGCTGTATAAAAGTAGGTGAAGAACACGATCATCAATCCATAGAACAGCGAGTAGGTCAATGATGTGTATTCAAAATACCCTGCAAGACCCTGCATGAATTCACTCTCAGGAAAGAACGTCAGGATTGTGCTCGGGATAAACATGATCGACTGTGCAAAAATAATGGGCATAACGCCGGCGGTATTCACGCGCATGGGAATGTACTGGGTAACGCCACCATACACTTTTCTGCCGACCACACGCTTCGCATACTGCACAGGAATTCGGCGCGTTCCCTGCGTGACCAATACAACTCCCGCAATAATTGCCACCATCAGTCCAACAATCAACAAGGAAATAATCAGATTCTGGCTGACCTGGAACTGATCAAGAATGGAATGCGGGAACCGGGCAATAATGCCGATAAAGATGATCAGCGATATGCCATTCCCGATACCCCGTTCGGTGATCTGCTCTCCAAGCCACATCATGAACATTGTGCCGGCTGTCAGAAACACAACGGTGCTGAGTGTAAATGCAATTCCCTGCACTTCAGGCGGAACAATAGGAACTCCCGCGATTGTCATGCTTGTCAGTCGAACGCTGACACCCCATCCCTGCAGGGCGGCAATAACCACCGTGCCGTATCTTGTAAGTTGCGTCAACTTCCGACGGCCTTCTTCACCCTCCTTGGAGAGTTTCTGGAAGTATGGAACCACCGCACCAAGAAGTTGGAGGATAATGGACGAACTGATGTACGGCATGATGCCGAGAGCAAAAATGGCCGCGTTGCTGAATGCCCCACCCACAAAGAGGTCATACAGACCAAAAAGAGTATTCGAGGCCTGATTCTTTACGGCTTCCGCGAGCAACACCGAATCAACGCCGGGGAGCGTAATGTGTGCACCAACGCGCACGACAATCAACAATGCCGCGGTGAACAGCAGCCTTGTACGAAGCTCTTGAATCTTGAATACGTTGCGAAAACTCTCTGCCAGATTAGCCATTATTCTTTCGGGGTTGAACTGATCGTGTGTGCTTTGCCACCAGCCGTTTCGATCTTCTCCATAGCTGACTTGCTGAACGCATGAGCCGACACTGTGAGTTTGCTCTTGAGATCACCATTCCCAAGAACTTTCACCGGTTCCGTCCGTTTCTTCACCACTCCGAGTTTCACAAGAACCTCGGGGTCAATCACTCCGCCTTGGATCTTTCCGTCAACGGCCAGTTTCTCCAGCGTCTCAACATTCACCACCTGGTATTCCACGCGGAAGGGACTATGAAATCCACGTTTCGGAACACGACGCGCCAAGGGCATCTGCCCACCCTCAAACCAGGCGCGGTGACGGGTACCTGATCTGGATCCCGCACCCTTGTGACCGCGTGTTGATGTACCGCCATGACCGGAACCCTGTCCACGACCAATGCGTTTGCGTTTTTTTCGTGATCCCCTGGCGGGGGTCAGATTACTGAGAATATCCTTTGCCATCAACTCACCTTTTTCGTACGTGTGCCTAACGGACTTCGTCGACCTTAACGAGATGTGCGACCTTCTTCAACATACCGCGAATCTGCGGCGTATCGTTGTGTTCCACTGTATAGTTTGGTCGGCCCAAGCCAAGCGCTTTGATTGTCAATTTTTGTTTCTTGATTTGATCAATGACGCTGCGCAGTTGCGTGATTTTCAATTTCTTTGCCATGTTGCCGTCTCCGCTTTATTGTGCCGAAGAAACCGCTGCTGCAGTTTCCCGGGCACCGAATAACTCTGATAGTTCCATACCGCGCTTCGCCGCAACGGTCTTTGCATCGACAAGTTTGAGCAATGCCGTCATGGTCGCCTTCACAGCATTATGTGGGTTGGAAGAACCCATGGACTTCGTGAGAACATCATGAACTCCGGCCGACTCCAACACTGCGCGAACGCCTCCGCCTGCAATCAAACCAGTTCCCGGAGATGCCGGTTTCAACATCACCCTCCCTGCACCAAACTTTCCAATTACAGGGTGCGGGATTGTGCCATTCACGATCGGGACGAATACCACACTCTTCTTCGCATCGTCAACTCCCTTGGAAATAGCATCGGCGACTTCATTTGCCTTTCCCAGACCAACGCCCACGTGGCCCTTGCCGTCACCAACGACAACAATTGCATTAAAGCTGAAGCGCCGTCCACCCTTGACCACTTTTGCCACGCGGTTGATATGAACCAGTTTATCCTTCAGCTCAAGTTCGCTTGCTTTGATACGTGCCACGTTTTTCCTTTGCTCGATGATACCCTGTTACTTCAGTTGTTTAAGGTTGCTGTCGGGAGAGGATTCGAACCTCTACTCGCGGCTCCAAAGGCCGCTGTCCTGCCATTAGACGACCCGACAATACGCCGGCTCACCGATCAGCCCTTGTTGCTCTAGAACTTTAGTCCGCCTTCGCGAGCGCCATCAGCAAGTGCTTTCACAACGCCGTGATATAAATATCCATTTCGATCAAATACCACCTGTGTGATATTTTTTTCCCGGGCTATTCTTGCTGCAAGCTCACCAACCCTCTTACTCACTGCCATCTGTCCCTTCTGATCCTTGAATTCATCCTTCAACGATTTTGAAAGGTCCGACACAGAGACGAGTGTCTTCCCGGCCATGTCGTCCACAATCTGGGCATACACGTGCTTGATGCTCTTGAAAACCGTGAGTCGCGGACGTTCTGCTGTGCCGGTAACACGCCTCCGAATGTGGTTCTTGAGACGTGTTCGATGTTCAACTGTACGCTTTGTAATCATTGCTCAATTCCCTGAAACGATTGTACTTTTACTTCGCGCCGCTTGCGGCAGCAGCTTTGCCTGCTTTACGACGTATATACTCGCCTTCATATTTGATCCCCTTGCCCTTATAGGGTTCGGGCGGTCTGAACGAACGAATCTTCGCTGCAACTTGACCAACGAGTTGTTTGTCTATACCGCTAACGGTAATATTAGTCTGGATCGGAACTTCAAGCTTCACACCATCCGGCGGCTGAAACAGAATGGGATGGGAATACCCGAGAAGCAATTGAAGTTTTTTTCCCTTCAATTCAGCACGGTATCCGACTCCAACCAGCTCCATTTTTTTTGAATAACCGTCGGTGACTCCCTTGATCATATTCTGAATGAGAGCCCGCCAAAGACCATGCAACGCCCGATGCTCTTTGACGTCAGAATGACGGGTGAGAAGGACCTGTTTCTCCTTCACTTCAACAGTAATGTCGGGATGAATTGAAGCGTTCATCTCGCCTTTAGGGCCGACGACCTTCAACGACTGACCGTCTTTTTGAATTTTCACGCCAGAGACAATGTCTATGGGCTTTCTACCAACTCGTGACACGTTATATTCTCCTTACTCAGGGTGCCTTTACCAAACTTCACAAAGAACTTCGCCGCCAACTTTTGCCAGGCGTGCTTGTTTGTCGGTCATCAGCCCTCTTGATGTTGATATGACTGCAATGCCGAGACCTCCAAGAACCCGGGGGACAGACTCCGAGTCGACATATTTTCGAAGGCCGGGCTTACTGATACGCTTGAGCCCGCCAATAACAGGTGTGCCGTTGCTGTACTTCAGTTGAATTCGCAACACACCCTGCGGACCTTCCTTGGTTTCGGTGTATCCACCGATAAACTTATGCTCAAGCAACAACTTGGATAGCGCACGCTTGAGGTTTGAAACCGGAATATCGACGCGCTTGTGTTTCGCCTGCATTGCATTGCGCAAACGCGTGAGATAATCTGCCACTGGATCTGTCATTGTCATAACGTAAACTCCTGCTTCTCAACTCTTGAACTGATACTACCAGCTTGCTTTGGTGATTCCGGGGATTTTTCCTTCGAGCGCAAGTTCCCGAAATGCGATTCGCGAAAGACCAAATTTCCTCATGTACGCACGGGGCCGACCAGTTAATCCGCAACGGCTGTGTAATCTCGTCGGACTTGAATTGCGGGGAAGTTTTTGCAACGCCGCATAGTCGCCCTTTGCCTTCAGTTCCTTGCGGAGCGCGTCAAATTTCGCTACCAACCTCTGGCGTTTTACCTGCCGTGCAATTGAACTTCGCTTTGCCATAACTCCTCGCCTATGCTTTTTGTGTTTCTAGAACTTCCTCGCGCTTCACGAACGGCATCCCGAACGCCTTAAGCATTTCGTAAGCTTCCTGGTCGGTCTTGGCCGTCGTAACAAATGTGACATCCATTCCCATGACTCTGGTGATTTTGTCAACGTCAATTTCAGGAAATACGGTATGCTCCTTGATTCCGATGGTATAGTTGCCCCGACCATCGAATGATTTATCAGACAAACCACGGAAGTCACGCAACCGGGGAATCGCAATACTGATGAACCGGTCCATGAACTCGTACATCGTACCCTTACGCAATGTGACACGACACCCGATCGGCATCTTTTCGCGCAATTTGAAATTTGAGATCGATTTCTTCGCTCGAGTCACAACCACTTTTTGGCCGACAATTGACTCCAGCTCATGCACAGCCACATCAACCAGCTTCGCATCTTGCGTGGCTTGACCTACTCCAACATTGATGCAAATTTTTTCGAGCCGGGGCACCTGCATAACGCTTTTGTAGTTGAAGCGCTTCATCATTGTCGGAATCACTTCTTTCCGATATGTATCAGCAAGACGTGCGGGAATTTTCTCCCGGACGGTTTTGCCGGACTTTGCCGGTTTATCGTCTGCCTGCGCCGCTTTGGCTTTTGCTGCCTTCTCCTTTTGGGGAGCCGGAGCTTTCTCTTTTTTGGGTTTCTCTTCGCTCATAACAATCGTTGTCTTGTATCGTGATTAAAACATTTCTCCACTGACTTTTGCCACTCGCATGCGCTTTCGCTTGCCCGTGGTTTCATCTTTCACCACCTTCATCCCAACGCGTGTCATCTCATTCGTTTTCGGATCAACCAGCATGACGTTGGAGACGTGAATCGATGCCTCCTTTTGCACAATGCCGCCTTGCGGGTTGCGTTGATTGGGCCGTGTGTGACGTTTGATGATGTTCACGCCTTCGATAATGATGCGGCTCTTTTCGGGAAACACTTTCAACACTTTTCCACTCTTCCCCTTGGAGTTCCCTGCAACCACAATCACCGTATCATTTTTTCTGATCTTCATACCCATTCCTCAAAAGCTTTATAATACTTCCGGTGCGAGAGAGACTATTTTCATATACTGCTTCTCACGCAACTCGCGCGCAACAGGACCGAAAATGCGGCTCCCACGCGGCTCGCCCTGATCATTGATAAGCACTGCCGCGTTCTCATCAAAACGGATAAACGAACCATCCTTGCGTCTGGTTTCTTTGGTGGTCCGCACAATCACGGCCTTCGCAACGTCACCCTTTTTTACTGCTGCACCCGGGATGGCCGCCTTGACTGCAACCACGATAAGATCACCGAGTCCGGCATACCGTCGATCGGAACCACCGAGGACTCGGATGCATCGTACTTTCTTTGCACCGGAGTTATCGGCAACCACCAAATTTGTTTCTTCTTGAACCATACTGCGGCCTCTTCGTTCGCTTGCTTACTTTGCACGTTCCATGATTTCAACCAACCGCCAGCGTTTATTTTTGCTGAGGGGTCGGGTCTCCATTACCCTGACGACATCTCCAATTCCGGCTTCTCGTTTTTCGTCATGCGCCATCAATGTGGAGGTACGCTTGAAATACTTCTTGTAAATCGGATGAGGAACCCGTCGCTCTATACTGACGACGATGCTCTTTTCCATCTTGTTACTAACGACCTTGCCAATACGAACCTTGCGTCGGGTGGTTCGCTCCGGTTTTTGCTGGATCTTTGATGCTGATGCCTGTGTCATGCGGTTGCGCCCTTGCTTTCTGCGGCCTTGCTTTGTGCAGCATTCTCCATTTCCGTGATCAGGGTCTGCAGCCGGGCAACATCGCGCCGGACAAGCCGAACTTTGATCGGGCTTTCCAACTGACTCGTTGCAAGCTGGAACCGGAGATTTGCCAGGTTCAATTGTTCGTCAACGAGCCTTTTTCTTAACTCATCAACTGATAACTGTCGTAATTCAACGGATTTCATAGTCTCACACGTTATGTTTCTATGCGCCCTCGAAATCAGGGCGAACACTGATCTTCGTTTTAATCGGCAACTTATGCGAGGCAAGGTTCAATGCTTCGACCGCCACCTGTCTGGTTGTTCCACCTATTTCAAACATAATGCGGCCCGGCTTGACAACCGCCACCCAATACTCCGGAGCGCCCTTTCCTTTTCCCATTCGAGTCTCTGCCGGTTTCTTGGTAACAGGCTTGTCGGGAAAAATTCTGATCCAGACTTTCCCTTCCCGCTTCATCATACGGGTAAGAGCAACGCGAGCCGCTTCGATTTGCCGTTGTGTAATCCAACCCGGCTCAAGGGCCTTCAGTCCGAAGTCACCGAAAGCAACGCTCGCACCCCGCGTTGCCTTCCCCCTCATTCTTCCCCTCTGGGCTTTTCTGTACTTTACCCTCTTGGGCATCAACATGATACTGTACTCCGAATTCTGTTATTACTGGCCGCGACGCTGAGATTGGTGCTGGTGGGGTTGGGCAGTGGTTACCTGCTGGCCTCCCAGAACTTCACCCTTGCAGATCCATACCTTCACTCCGATAGCACCGTACACCGTTCGCGCTGTCGCTGTTGCATAGTCTATATCCGCCCGCAGAGTGTGGAGCGGGATACGGCCTTCCTTGTACTGTTCGCGACGCGCCATTTCAGCACCGCCCAGTCGACCGGACGCCATCACGCGCACACCCTCAGCACCCATCCTCATTGCCGACGTAATCCCATTCTTCATTGCGCGACGGAATGCGATGCGTCCTTCAAGTTGCTGGGCGATGTTCTCTGCCACGAGAAATGCATCAAGCTCCGGTCTCTTGATCTCATTAATAAGAATCTTCACTTCTTTGTTCGTGATCTTCTTCAGTTCTTCTTCAAGTTGTGAAATTTCCTTGCCGCTTCGGCCGATAACAATACCCGGACGTGAGGTATTGATGGTAATGACGGCACGCTTGGGAGTCCGTTCGATCAAAATCCGGGAAATGCCCGCCTTCTTCAAACGGTTCCGGACATAGTTGCGTATGGTCATGTCTTCATTGAGTTTCCCGGCAAACGATTTCTCGTCATACCAGTTGGAATCCCAGGAACGAATAATGCCCAGTCGCAAACCAATCGGATGAACTTTCTGTCCCAAGCAACCTCCTTAACTAACGTATTATTTCGACGACGCTTTTTCTGTCGACTTTTTCTTTGAAGCCTTTTTCTCTGTCACTGGCGGCTTTTCTTCCGCTTTTGCCGCCTGCTTTGGCTTCGCTATTGTCTTCTTCCGGATATCATGAGCAGCGACGATAATCGTAACATGATTGGATCGCTTTCTAATTCTGTACGCACGGCCCATCGGAGCGGGACTGATTCGCTTCATCACCATTCCGCAATCGACAAAGGCCTCTTTCACGAGCATGTTCTCGGGATCGACACGACCGGCGTCATCCTTGTTCTGCAGATTGGAAATAGCTGAACGCAGTACTTTCTCGGCGACTTTGGATGCATGCTTCGGCGAAAAATGCAGCAAGTGCAGAGCTTCATTGACGGCCTTACCACGTATCAAATCGATCACGAGCCGCATCTTGCGCGGCGATGTTCCTATGTACCTGTTGATTGCACGGGCTTCCATATCAATCCTTATCCAGCAGAGGTTGTTTCTTCTTTTTTAATGCCGGGATGCACGCGGAACACACGTGTCGCAGCGAACTCACCGAGCTTGTGCCCCACCATGCCTTCGTGGACATACACCGGAATGAACTTATTCCCGTTATGCACGGCAAAGGTGTGACCGACGAAGTCCGGCGTAACAGTAGATGCGCGTGACCACGTCTTGATCACTTTCTTTTGGTTTGACTTGTTCAACGCCTGGACCTGCTCAACAAGTCTGACGCTGACAAATGGACCCTTTTTTAAAGAGCGACTCATGATCTTACTTTCTGCGTTTCACAATATATTTACTGGATGGATTCTTCCGCCAGCGTGTTTTCTTTCCCTTTGTTTTCCAGCCCCACGGTGATACCGGGTGAGGATTACCCTGAGGTGATTTTCCCTCGCCGCCACCATGAGGATGATCAACGGGATTCATGACAACGCCGCGGGACTGTGGCCTGATACCAAGCCAACGCGAACGCCCCGCCTTGCCAAGACTGAGATTTTCATGCTCGGAATTACTCACCGTGCCAATGGTGGCAGAACATTCAACTGGGACATTTCGAATTTCGCCCGAAGGCATCTTCAGTTGGGCGAACTTTCCTTCCTTTGCCATGAGCTGCACGCTCATTCCCGCACTGCGGGCGATCTGGGCACCCTTACCGGGACGCAACTCGATATTATGCACGAACGTACCTGCGGGAATATTCGCAAGCGGCATTGCGTTTCCGTTCTTGATTTCGGCATCCGAACCTGAACGCAACACTTCACCAACCTTCACTCCTTCAGCCGCAATGATGTACCGTAGTTCACCATCTGCATATTGCAGCAGTGCAATCCGGGCAGACCGATTGGGATCGTACTCAATCGCCGTTACCTTGGCGTCCATCCCGAACTTGTTCCGCTTGAAATCAATGATACGATAAAACCGTTTGTGCCCGCCACCTCTGTGACGCGACGTGATGCGACCGGTGTTATTCCGTCCACCCGTCCTGCGGAGGGGCTCGATCAGTGATTTTTCCGGTTTCGACTTGGTGATTTCCTCAAAACTGGAAACCGACATCCATCGAGTGCCGGGGGTATTCGGCTTGAGTTTTCTAATTGGCATGGTGGTTCTTTCTTTCTACTGCTTCCTTGAGTTCCAGACTATTATACGTTCTGGAAAAACTCGATCTTATCGCCCTCTTTCAGACGAACAATGGCTTTTTTCCACATTGCTGTCCGACCGACAAACCGACCTTTGCGGGTCAACTGCGATTTTGATTTTCCTTTATGGCGCATTGTACGCACATCAAGGACAGTGACATTAAACTGCTTTTCAACTGCACGCGCTATTTCAATTTTGTTTGCACCGAGGACAACCTCGAATGCATACTGACCCTTGTCCTGCAGAGCAGTGATCTTTTCCGTAACAATGGGCCGCTTAAGTATTTGAATCATTGCTTCTTTCCGTCCGTCAATTCTTGAAAGTATTCTGCAACGCTTCCACGGCACTCTTCTGAATGAGAAGGATCTTATTGTTGAGCAAATCGTACGTTGACGCCTTTTCGGCCTCAAGAATATTCAATGAAGGGATATTCCGTCCTGACCGGACAACATTCGCATCATTCTTTGGGGTCAGGAGCAACGTCTTTGTTGCATTCAACTCAAGCGCCTTCAATATCGTCGCCATCTCTTTTGTCTTCGGTGTTTCGAACGTGAAATCTTCAACAATCTTGATCTGGGCGTCCTTTGCCTTATGTGAAAGGGCGGACTTGCGGGCAAGTTTTTTCAGCTTCGCCGGAAGCTTGCTGGAGTAGTCCCGCGGTTCAGGGCCAAAAATTGAACCTCCACCAGTCATCAACGGTGAGCGCGATGTACCCTGGCGTGCCATGCCTGTACTCTTCTGCTTGAATGGCTTCCTTCCGCCACCACGAACTTCCGCGCGAGTTTTTACATCAGACGTACCTTGACGCTGGTTGTCCAGATACACACGCACAGCGCGATACATAACGTGCTGATTGGGTTCAATACCAAAGATGTCGGCGGAGAGGGTCACTTTCTCCCCACTCTTTGAGCCGTCTTTTCTGAATATTTCCAGTTCCATGTGCGTCATCTCTCGCGATTACGAATTCTTCTTGTGGATTTCCAGATAGCTGTCAATGCAGCCGGGCACGGAACCCTTCACCAACAGGAGATTGGAGTCTGCTATCACACCCACCACTTTGAGATTGCGAACAGTAACCTGCTCACCTCCCATACGACCCGCCATGCGCATTCCCTTAAAAACACGCGACGGATGCGACGATGAACCAATCGAGCCCGGTGCGCGCTCCCGATCACTTTGTCCGTGTGTTCTGAAGCCACCACCAAAGTGATGACGCTTCACAACACCCTGAAACCCGCGCCCTTTGGATGTGCCGATGACAGACACCGTATCACCCTTTGTGAAGACGGTATCGACTTTGATTTCCTGTCCGGGCTGCATTTCCGCGATACTATTCCCGCGGAACTCACGAACAATGCGAACGGGCTTCGCATTCGCCTTAGCCAAATGACCCTGCATGGGCTTATTAACGAGACGTTCCCTCTTTTCGTCAAATCCGAGTTGGATGGCCTCGTACCCATCACGATCTTTGGTTTTGATCTGAGTGACGAAGCATGGTCCCGCTTCAATCACCGTACACGGAATTACCTGACCGGTTTCATCAAAGATACTGGTCATTCCGAGTTTTTTTCCTAATAGTCCTGTCATCGCTGCATCCATATGAAAATACGACTGCCCCACGGCATAATGCCGTGCCTACAGCGCGCACCAATAACGCGCACACCCAATCGCCGTTAATTCATCCCGTTGAAAATTTCCAACGGAATAAAATTCCTGAATCGAAGAACCGGATTACACTTTGATCTCGACGTCCACTCCCGCGGGCAAATCAAGCTTCATCAAGGAGTCGACAGTCTTATTGGTCGAATTGAGTATGTCGATCAGACGCTTATGGGCGCGTGTCTCGAACTGCTCTCTCGACTTTTTATCAACATGAGGAGACCGAAGCACAGTATAAACCGTACGCTTCGTGGGCAACGGAATTGGGCCAGAGACCACAGCGCCTGTTGACTTCACAGTCTTGATGATCTTTTCCGCAGACTTGTCGATCAGGTTGTGATCGTACGACTTGAGTTTTATCCGTATTTTTTGTCCGGCCACTTTTTTTACAGCTCCGTGTAATCAGAAACAAAAGAGGGGCGACCGAAACCGCCCCCATGAAACCACATCACTCAACAATCTTCGTAACAACACCCGCACCGACAGTGTGACCACCCTCGCGAATAGCGAAGCGAAGGCCTTCCTCCATTGCGATGGTGGTGATTAGTTCAATACTCATGCCATCAATGTTGTCGCCCGGCATAACCATTTCCATGCCGCCGGGTAATGTAGCGACACCTGTTACGTCGGTTGTACGGAAATAGAATTGAGGACGATAGCCGGTAAAGAACGGAGTATGACGACCGCCTTCTTCCTTTTTCAATACGTATACTTGCGCCGTAAATTTCTTATGTGGAGTGATGGACCCCGGCTTGGCAATAACCATTCCCCGCTCGAGCATTGTCTTGTCAACACCACGAAGCAGGATTCCGGCATTGTCACCGGCCCGCACTTCATCAAGCTCCTTCCGGAACATCTCTGCGCCGGTAATAACGCTCTTCATATGAGCACCGAGACCGATGATTTCAACTTCATCGCCAACCTTTGCCTTACCTCGTTCCACGCGACCCGTACCGACAGTACCACGACCGGTAATCGAGAACACATCCTCAACAGGCATCAGGAATGGCTTGTCGACTTCGCGCTGTGGAACCGGGACATAGCTGTCGACAGCATCCATCAAGTCCATAATGCACTTGAACGCCGGATCATCGGTCTTGCTATCTGGTTTAATCGCAGCTTCCATGGCTTTCAAAGCACTACCCCGGATAATGGGAATATCATCACCAGGGAACTCATACTTCTTCAGCAAATCGCGCAACTCCAGTTCCACAAGATCCAACAACTCCGGATCATCAACTGCATCGACTTTGTTCATAAACACGACAATCTTCGGTACCCCGACCTGGCGGGCTAACAGAATGTGCTCGCGTGTCTGGGGCATCGGACCATCGGTCGCTGCAACGACAAGGATTGCTCCGTCCATTTGGGCTGCACCGGTGATCATGTTCTTGACATAATCAGCATGTCCGGGGCAGTCAACGTGTGCATAGTGGCGCTTCTCGGTTGAATACTCAACGTGGGCAGTGGCGATAGTGATACCGCGTTCCCGTTCTTCAGGAGCGTTGTCAATACTATCGAACGTACGCACCGCCGAAAGTCCTTTTTTGGCAAGCACCATGGTGATTGCCGCGGTCAGTGTTGTCTTCCCGTGATCAACGTGGCCGATAGTGCCAACATTGAGATGGGGTTTATCGCGATTGAATTTCTCTTTTGCCATGAACTATATCTCCTTACTAAGGGGAACCAATGTGTACTTACGACGTAAAGGTTTATGCAGCCTTACCCTTCACTTTTTCAATAATCTGCTCGGCAACGCTCTTGGGTGTTTCATCATAATGTGACAACTCCATCGAATAGATGGCCCTACCTTGAGTCATCGAACGCAATGACGTCGAATATCCAAACATTTCCGAGAGAGGTACCGCCGCTTTGACCACCTGCGCGTCTTTACGGGGAGTCATACCTTCGATCTTGCCGCGACGCGAATTGAGATCGCCAATCACGTCGCCCATATACTCTTCCGGAGTAACAACTTCAACACCCATGACGGGCTCCAGCAATACCGGATTTGCCTTACGTGCGGCCTCTTTGAATGCCATGGAACCGGCAACCTTGAAGGCCATTTCAGATGAATCCACATCATGGTATGAACCGTCAAACAACTTCACCTTCACGTCTTCCATCGGATAGCCAGCGAGGACACCGTTCTTCATTGCCTCAACGATGCCTTGCTCGACCGGTTTGATGAATTCCTTTGGAATCACACCGCCGACAATGGCATTCTCAAATTCAAATCCCTTGCCGATCTCATTCGGTTCAAGCTCAATCCACACGTGACCAAACTGACCACGACCACCGGACTGGCGAACGAACTTCCCTTCCGCCTGAACCTTCTTGCGAATAGTTTCTTTGTAGGCAACCTGGGGTTTTCCAATATTTGCTTCGACCCGAAACTCGCGCTTCATACGATCAACAATAATCTCAAGATGAAGCTCACCCATGCCGCTGAGAATAGTCTGGCCGGTCTCTTCGTTTGTGGAAATACGAAGAGTTGGATCTTCCTCTGCAAGCTTGGACATTGCCTCACCCATCTTTTCCTGGTCGGCTTTTGTCTTCGGTTCAACTGCCACGTGAATAACCGGATCCGGGAATGTCATCTTTTCGAGAATAATCGGATCTGATTCGTCACACAACGTATCGCCCGTCTTTGTAAACTTCAAGCCAACAGCCGCCACAATGTCCCCGGCATAGGCCTCATCCACATCCTCACGAGTATTGGCATGCATACGAAGAATGCGACTGATACGTTCCTTCTTTTCCGAAATCGAATTATACACGTACGATCCGGACGACAGAGTCCCGGAATACACACGGAAGTAAGTCAGCCTGCCAACGAAAGGATCAGTCATGATCTTGAACGCAAGCGCCGTGAATTTTTCTTTGTCATTCACTTTTCGGACGATCTTGTCAGTCATGTTCACATGGTGACCAACCAATGCCGCTTCATTCAGATCAAGGGGCGACGGAAGATAATCGATTACAGAATCAAGTAACGACTGAACACCCTTATTCTTGAACGATGACCCGCACAACACAGGCACAATGCTCACTTTCAGGGCGGCACGACGAAGTACGGTCATCACTTCCTTCGGGCTGATCTCTTTTCCCTCGAGATATTTCTCCAACAACGTGTCATCCTCATCGGAGACCGCTTCCAGCATTTTTGTTCTGTACTCTTGGGCCTTGGCCTGCATGTCGTGAGGAATATCCATATCCTCCCAATCGGTCCCAAGCGACGAATCCTTATACATTCTCGCTTTCATTGTCACCAGATCGATGATACCGGAGAACAAGTCTCCTTCACCAACCGGCAACTGAATGGGGACAGCGTTTGCACCAAGACGCTCTTTCATCATCTGGACAGCACCGAGAAAATCTGCTCCCACGCGATCCATTTTATTAACAAAAGCGATACGGGGAACACCGTACTTGTCCATTTGGCGCCACACCGTTTCCGATTGCGGCTCAACACCACCCACCGAACAGAAAAGAGCTATAGCCCCGTCCAACACTCGTAGCGAGCGCTCCACCTCAACCGTGAAATCAACGTGGCCGGGCGTATCAATGATATTAATGCGATGATTATCCCAGAAACATGTGGTGGCTGCAGAGGTAATGGTGATACCCCGTTCTTTTTCCTGCTCCATCCAGTCCATTGTCGCGGCACCATCATGGACTTCGCCCATACGGTGCAATACACCGGTATAAAACAGGATGCGCTCCGTTGTCGTGGTTTTACCCGCGTCAATATGAGCACTGATGCCGATGTTTCGGGTTCTTTCTAAGGGATACTGTCTTGGCATAAACTCAACAATCTTTTCTCACAATCCTACCACTTGAAATGGGCAAACGCCTTGTTTGCTTCAGCCATCTTATGGGTGTCTTCTTTCTTCTTGACCGCATTTCCTTCGCCTGTCGAAGCGGCCATAAACTCCGCAGCGAGCCGCTGAGACATCGATTTGTCTTTCCGCTCGCCGGCATAATTAATCAACCAACGGAATGCGAGCGCAACAGACCTATCACCGCGAACCTCAGTTGGCACTTGATAGGTCGCCCCACCAACACGACGCGCCTTCACTTCCAGAATCGGACGAGCATTACTGACGGCCTTTCTGAATACATCTATGCCTGCACCTTTGCCGCGCTCTTCAATGAGAGCGAATGAATCGTACACAATCCTACGCGCCAAGTGTTTCCGCCCGCTCTTCATCACAGAGTTGATAAACTGCGAAACAAGCAGATCATTGTATCTTGGATCAGGAGTGGTCGACTTATGTGATGCTTTTTTCTTTCTCACTTGAGGTCAATCTAATTAAGTGTATTTACTTTGCTCTCTTAGCGCCGTATTTTGAACGGCCTTGCTTTCTATCTGCAACACCTGCGGTATCTAACGTTCCGCGGATGATATGATAACGCACACCGGGCAGATCTTTCACTCTACCGCCCCGGATCATCACAATTGAATGCTCCTGAAGGTTGTGACCTTCTCCGGGAATATAAGCCGTCACCTCAATGTGATTCGTTAGACGAACACGGGCCACTTTCCGCAATGCAGAATTTGGCTTCTTGGGCGTCGTTGTGTACACACGAGTACATACACCTCGTTTTTGGGGACTACCCTCCATGGCCGGTGCTTTACTTTTCCAAGTAACACGCCTCCGGCTCTTTCTAACTAGCTGGTTAATCGTTGGCAACGCATACTCCGCTGGATTTACAGCAAGGAAACATCGTTAAAAGAAAGTTTGATAAGTTACACAAAAACGGCTCCATTGTCAAGAACTCGTTGCTAAGCACCAACTTTTTCTCTCCCCCGAATCTTCTTTGCCGGGGCGGACTCGGATTCAGCTTCGCTTTCCATCTCTCCATCACTTGAAGTCACGAGAATATCCCTGAAATACTTGAGCCCTGTCCCTGCCGGAATCAAATGCCCCATAATGACGTTCTCCTTCAGGCCAAGCAAGGAATCAACTTTGCCCTCAATTGCGGCATCGGTAAGCACTTTTGTTGTCTCCTGGAACGAGGCCGCAGAGATAAAGCTGTCCGTGGAAAGTGCAGCCGAAGTAATCCCGAGCAATACGGGCTCGGATGTTGCCGGTTCTGCGTCTCGATACTCGATCACCTTCTTGGCTTTCTTTCTCAGCTCTCCGTTTGTTTCGCGTGCCTTCTTTTTCGAAACAATCTGACCACTCTTGAATTTTGCATCGCCCTTATTGATAACAACCACCTTGTCACGCAGGTGCTCATTCTCTGCATCAAACTTGAGTTTATCCACATAGTCGCCTTCGAGGAACTTCGTATCCCCCGAATCAACAACGCGGAGTTTCTGCATCATTTGTCGTACAATAATCTCAATGTGCTTGTCATTGATCTTGACACCCTGGATGCGATAAACTTCCTGGATTTCATTCACAAGATATTCCTGGACGGCACCGACACCCTTGATCCGGAGAATATCATGCGGATCTATTGCTCCGTCTGAGAGACGCTCACCGGCGCGGACAACATCGTTCTCCTGCACCAGCACGTGTTTGCCAAGCGGAACAGCATACTTACGGATGTCCTTGTTGTCGTGGCTTGTTACCACGATCTCACGCGATCCACGCTTCTGGGGACCGAAACTCACACTTCCATCTATCTCCGAGACAACTGCCGGATCATTGGGACTGCGTGCCTCAAACAACTCAGTAACTCGTGGCAGGCCTCCTGTAATGTCGCGATTCTTACCAATGTCTCTCGGAATCTTCACGATGATGGTTCCCGATCCGATTTCCTGTCCATCATCCACGACCAAATGCGCGCGCACGGGAATGATATATGGACTGGGGAGCATCTTCTGCCCCTTTTTGTTCACAATCATGACGCCGGGACTGAGTGTGCGATCACGCGAGTCAATAACGACTTTCTGGATGTGACCGGTTTGTTCATCGGGCTCTTCCCGATATGTGACGTTTTCCTTCAAGTCCTGGTACTTTACAATACCGGGGTGTTCGGAAATGATGACGGCGTTATATGGATCCCACTCATAAATGATCTCCCCCTTCGTCACACGAGTACCGTCACGAACGAGCAGCACCGCACCATATGGTACGTCGTATTTGGTAAGCATACGATTATCCTGATCCAGCACGTTCACGACACCGCTACGCCCAGAGACAATGATCTTGGTGCCATCGTCATCAGGAACTTCGATGAACTTGATACCTTCGTACTGCAGCTTGCCGTCGAACTTCGACTGTACTTGCGACTGCGATGCAATAAGACTTGCTGTTCCACCAGTGTGGAATGTACGAAGGGTTAACTGAGTTCCAGGTTCACCAATGGATTGCGCCGCGATGATACCAACTGTCTCACCCGGCTGGATAAGCTTACCTGTCGTGAGATTGCGTCCATAACAGAGGGCGCAGATTCCCCGCTTGGCTTCACACGTAAGTACCGACCTGATTTCCACGGTTTCGATGGAAGTCTCCGCAACCCTGTTTGCCTTCTCCTCATCAATAACTTCCCCTGCTCTGACGATGACATCCCCGGACATGGGATCCGCAACCTCATGCACGGCAACACGACCAAGAATGCGTTCTGCGAGAGGCTCCTTGACATCCTCGCCTTCCTTGAGCGCCCCGGTAATAACGCCGCGGATCGTCCCGCAGTCTTCCATTCCGATCACCGCGTCCTGCGCAACGTCAACGAGACGACGGGTAAGATAGCCCGCGTCTGCTGTCTTCAAAGCGGTGTCGGCAAGACCCTTCCGAGCACCGTGCGTGGAAATGAAATACTCGAGGATCGAAAGCCCTTCGCGGAAGTTTGCGATAATCGGATTCTCAATCAATTCGCCGGTGGCGCCGGAGAGACTCTTCTGCGGTTTGGCCATAAGACCGCGCATACCGGCGAGCTGGCGAACCTGTTCCTTCGAACCACGAGCGCCGGAATCCACCATCATGTACAGGGAGTTGAATCCGCTACGAGAATGCTGGAGTGAATCAAACAGCCGTTCGGCAACACGTGTGGTTGCGCGAGTCCAGATATCAATTACTTTGTTGTATCGCTCACCATTGGTGATAAAACCACGGGTATACTGTGAATAGACTTCATCAACACTCTTCTGTGCCTTGGTGATAATCTCTTCCTTTTCCTTCGGGATGGTAACATCGTCGAGACTGACGGAGAGACCTCCTTTGGTTGCATACTTGAAGCCGGTGTCCTTCAATCTGTCAAGAAACTCCGCTGTCTTGAGATTTCCGACCCTGCGAAACGACGTGGCGATAATCTGCACCAATCGCTTCTTATTCAACAACTCATTGATGTATCCGATTTCCTTGGGAACAATCTGATTAAAGAGGACACGCCCGGTCGTCGTTTCCACCAACTTTCCATCAATCCTGACTTTGATACGCGTGTGGAGGCCGACTTTTCCGTAGTTGTGAGCAATAATCACTTCGTCCATGTTGGAGAAGATCATATTCTCGCCGAGGTCTCCGACCCGTGATTTTGTCAGATAGTAGCAGCCAAGCACCTGATCCTGGGTGGGAGTAACAATTGGTGCGCCGCTGGCCGGCGAAAGAATGTTATGACTCGACAACATAAGGACACGGGCCTCAAGCTGTGCATCAAACGATAATGGAACGTGCACAGCCATCTGATCACCGTCGAAGTCGGCATTGAATGCCGTACACACCATCGGATGAATGCGAATGGCTTTGCCTTCGACCAACACGGGCTGAAAGGCCTGGATACCGAGTCGATGAAGCGTCGGCGCACGATTCAAGAGCACCGGGTGACCGTCAATAATGTTCTCGAGGATTTCCCAAACCTCTGCGCCTTTCTTATCCACCATTTTCTTGGCGCTCTTCACGGTCTTGACAACACCGCGCTCAATCAGTTTCCGGATGATAAACGGTTTGAACAACTCCACCGCCATATCTTTCGGCAAACCGCACTGATGCAACTGTAACTCAGGGCCAACAACAATCACCGAACGGCCGGAATAATCAACACGCTTGCCAAGGAGATTCTGGCGGAAGCGGCCCTGTTTCCCCTTCAACATGTCCGAGAGGGATTTTAACGCCCGGTTGTTGTCGCTTCGAACAGCATTCACACGACGTGAATTGTCAAACAAGGAGTCCACCGCTTCCTGCAGCATGCGTTTTTCGTTTCGCAAGATGACATCCGGCGCCTTAATTTCAATGAGACGCTTCAAACGGTTGTTGCGGATAATGACGCGACGGTAAAGATCATTCAGGTCAGATGTTGCAAACCGGCCACCTTCCAGAGGAACAAGCGGTCGAAGCTCCGGCGGAATAACAGGAATGATATCAAGTACCATCCAGTCGGGCCTGTTCATAGGGCCGCTTTCTTGTTCCCGGAATGCCTCGACAACGCGAAGACGTTTCAGGGCATCCTGCTTCTTCTGCACAGACGTTTCTTCAATAATCTGTGCGCGCAACTCAGCGGCAAGCGCATTGATGTCCACTTGTTTCAACAAATCCTTGATGGCTTCCCCGCCGATCTTTGCAACAAAACGCCGTTTATCGGTTGCTTCAAGGTCGTCATTGTTCGCGGGCAACGAGGCCAGAATTTCAAAGAACTGGTCCTCTGAAATCAGATCGCGCTTCTGCAATCCCGTGGTTCCGGGATTGACCACCACATACGATTCGTAATAAATGACTTTCTCGAGATCCTTCGCAGACATCCCCAGGATATAACCGATCTTGGAGGGAAGTGAACGGAAATACCAGATGTGTACAACGGGAACCGCAAGGGCGATATGACCCATACGCTCGCGACGCACACTCTTCTGCGTCACCTCAACGCCGCAGCGATCGCAAATGATTCCGCGATAGCGAATGCGTTTATACTTGCCGCAATGACATTCCCAATCGCGCACCGGCCCGAAAATCTTCTCGCAGAACAGTCCATCCTTTTCAGGACGGAATGAGCGATAGTTGATCGTTTCCGGTTTCGTCACCTCACCATGCGACCGCTGCAAAATCAGGTCAGACGAAGCAAGACTGATGACGATTCTTGTGAAGTTCTTTTTTGTTTCTCTCTCGTGATGCATGAACGACATTGTGTTCCTCCAAACTGATTCAAACGGAGACCGTTACATTTGGGATCGTACGCTTCCCGTTCCGATCCAGAACGGACACCATATCTTAATCGAGCTTGACGTCGAGCCCCAGACCCATCAACTCGCGTATGAGTACGTTGAACGATTCCGGGATATTGGACTCGGGCAGGTTGTCTCCCTTGACGATTGCCTCGTACACCTTGGCACGACCGGCAACGTCATCGCTCTTCACTGTTAGCATCTCCTGAAGAACATGCGCGGCCCCGTAACCTTCCAGCGCCCACACTTCCATTTCACCGAAACGCTGACCTCCGAACTGGGCCTTGCCACCAAGAGGTTGCTGGGTGATAAGCGAATACGGCCCGATGGACCTGGCATGGATCTTATCGTCAACGAGGTGGGAGAGTTTCAACATGTATATCTGGCCCACAGTGACTTCCTGATCGAATGGCTCTCCGGTTCGTCCGTCATGGAGAACCGTTTTTGAGCCCTTATTCAATCCGGCCTTCTCGAGCTCTCCCTGAACATCTTCCCACGTTGCGCCATCGAAGATCGGAGATGCATACTTCACTCCAAGTTCCTTTGCGGCCCAACCAAGTGCTGTTTCGTAGAGCTGCCCGAGGTTCATACGCGATGGCACACCAAGGGGATTGAGAACGATATCAACAGGCGTTCCATCCGGTAGGAACGGCATATCTCCTGCTGGAACAACGCGGGAGACAACACCCTTGTTCCCATGACGACCCGCCATTTTATCACCAACGGAGAGTTTCCTCTTCTTGGCGACATAGACCTTGGCCAGCTGCACTACACCGGGAGGCAACTCGTCTCCCAGCTGTATCTTGTTCTTCTCGTGGCGGAACTCCTCTTCAATACTTCCGAGCCGGTCAAAGTAGTTGGAGAAGATCTTATGAACAACTGTGTTCTTTCTCTTGTCCTCGACCCATTCAGCGTTGTAGTCGAGCTTCTCTATGTCTTCATACGTCTGGAAGGTATCCGACTTGAATGCTGTGCCGCTGCGGAACACCACATTTCCATCGGTATCACGCACACCGGTTGACTTCTCGTCAGCAAGAACAACATCGAGTTTCTTTGCGAGTCGCTCGCGCAACTCGGAGAGAATTTTCCGACGCTGCCGGTCAAGAGCATCGCTGCGTCGCTTGTCTTCTTTCTTGGATTCAGCATCCTTCTTCTTGCGACTGAACAGTTTTGTCGAGATAACCACACCCTTCATTCCCGGAGGCGCTTTCAGCGACGCATCCTTCACATCGCCTGCCTTTTCACCGAAGATGGCCTTGAGTAATTTCTCTTCAGGCGTGGGATCCGATTCGCCTTTGGGAGTAATCTTGCCGATCAGGATATCACCTTCAACCACCTCGGCACCAATCCGCACGATACCGTTCTCGTCCAGGTCCTTTGTCGCATCCTCGCTGACATTGGGAATCTCACGCGTGAGTTCTTCCTCGCCGCGCTTGGTATCACGAACCTGAAGATCGAATTCTTCAATATGAATTGAGGTGAACACATCCTGGGAGACAATTCTCTCGCTCAGGATAATAGCATCTTCAAAGTTGTAGCCGTTCCATGGCATGAACGCCACGAGCACGTTTCTGCCGAGGGCAAGTTCACCACCATCGGTCGCAGGACCGTCAGCGAGGACGTCTCCCTTCTTGATTTTATCACCCGGCTTAACAATTGCCTTTTGGTTGATGCAGGTGTCCTGATTCGTGCGGAAGAACTTCGTCAGCTTGTACTCCACACGCCGTTTGTCATCGAATGATACCAACGCCTCGGTGCTATTTTCGTCGATATCGTATAACACCACAATCCGGTCGGCATCAACATAGTCCACAAAACCGTTACGCTCGGCAACGATGAGTGTTCGTGAATCCCGCGCAATTTTTTCCTCCAGTCCTGTTCCGACTACGGGGGCTTCCGGGCGCAGCAAAGGAACCGACTGACGCTGCATATTGGATCCCATCAGTGCGCGGTTCGCATCATCGTGCTCAAGGAACGGGATAAGCCCGGCCGCCGCGCTCACAATCTGATTCGGCGCAACGTCCATATATTGCGATTCCGTTGGACCGACGACAGGGAAGTCGCCTTGATAACGGGCCTTGACGCGTTCACTCTCAAACGAGCCCTTGTTATCGATAGGTGCGTTTGCCTGGGCGATTGTATAGTTGTCTTCCTGTTCAGC
>CAZIHJ010000034.1:0-5075 GCA_964538485.1 uncultured Chitinophagales bacterium
GTCGATCAATTCTATGTGTCGCTCAGTTCGCTGAATACCGGCGCCGCCTATCTGAAGTCCATCACCGATGAGCCGGATGAGAAGAAGGCCATCGAGTACATCATGGCTTCAACCATTACGACTGTTGCCTATTCGCCTGTCAAGACAATTGTCGCCGATCCGGACATTCCCCCTCACCTTGCCGGCATCCCGCAGTTGTACGCCGATGGCGGCATCTCCAACAAAACACCACTCAAGACCATCCTCAAGGCGGGCGACATCAACGAGCTGTACGTGATCAACACGTATCCATCGTATCCCAACAAATCGGAACACAGCATCAGGGCGAAATTCCCCAACGTCTTTTCCATGCTGATGCGCACGGCGCTCGAATTGCTGCCGAATCTCTATTTCCTGCGCGACATGGAAGCCGTCAAGGATGTGAACAACGACATCAAGGCGTGGGAGAACATGAAGAAAAGAATTCTTGAGGCCGCTCCTGATGAGCAGACACGGCGGAAGCTGCAAGATATATTCCTGAAGGAGGAAAGCACGCTTTCATTCAAGGAGGGGGACAAACACATCATCACGCCGGTCGTCATCGCCCCGGATGAAGAGCTCCCCGTGCAGGACACAGAGTTTGTTCAGCCGAAACTCGGAGAGACGTTTGAGATGGGACGGAAGAAGGCAAAGCAAGTACTCGGAATCACAACTACTCTATAAACTCCACAAACTCTAACTACTTGACTATCGACTTCATAGACTTCACAGACTTTCTAGACTTCACAGACTTTATTGTACCAACACAATCCTGAAAGTCGTCCCCTGCCCCACAGCGCTTTGCTTAACAAAGAGCTTCCCCTTGTGATAATCCTGAATGATCCTGCGTGAAAGACTGAGGCCGAGTCCCCAGCCGCGCTTCTTGGTGCTGAACCCCGGGCGGAAAATATCCTTGTGCAGCTTTGGATCTATTCCCTTGCCGGTGTCTGTAACGTCGATGATCGTCTTGTGTCCGCCGTGACTAAGTGCAAACGAGATTTGTCCGCTCGGCCCCTCCATTGCATCGAGGGCATTCTTCATCAGGTTTTCTATCACCCATTCAAACAATTCCCTGTTTATCCTTGCCGGAAAGACGCCGGAGGTTTCAATCACAAGCTCCACGGTGCGTCCGGATTTCGGGATACGCCTGGAAATATAATTGATAACGCCGGTAATCACCTCACGCACATCCTCTTCCTTCAAATCGGGCTTTGATCCGATCTTGGAGAAACGATCGGCAACTTTGTTTAGTCGTTGCACGTCGTTTTCCATCTCGCTCAGGGTTTCCTGCGCGGAGGCATTCCCCGGCGTGTGCGTCTTGAGCAGTTCGAGCCATCCCAGAATACTGGAAAGGGGAGTTCCCAACTGGTGTGCGGTTTCCTTTGCCATCCCCACCCAGATATTGCTCTGTTCGCTCCGCTTGAAATAACTGAACCCGATGTATCCGACGAACACGAACAACGATGCGAGTGCAATCTCGATGTAGGGCAACCAGCGCAGTTCCCGGATCAGGTCGGCCTCGCCGTAATGCACCAGATTAAGGACAATGGAGTCCTGTAACGTGACTTTGATCGGTTCATTCTCGCGGTCGAGTTGTGCGATGATGTCCCGCACTACTGCTTCCTGTTGGGCGTCTGTCAGTGTGGTGTCGAGGTGGACATTACGCGCATAGGCAGGAAACGGTGGAATGGGGTTGTTCTCGGCGTCGGTGAGAACAAGCGGGAAGTCTATGGAGCGGATAACTTCGTCAAAAACAAAACTCAGGTCACCGGTGCCGGGTTTATCGCTGGCGAGATATTCAAGCGACCGCACGTACAGGTCAAGCACTTCACGTTGCTTATCGAGAAGGCGGTTGATGATGTTCTGGGAGTAGAAAAGAATTCCCGCCACCAGTGCAAACGCGGTGATGAAAAGGACGACCTTGAACTTGCCTGTGGAGTATAGCGAGGAGGGGGCTCTCACATTTCCACCGTGGCTTAGGAAACAGCAATGGTCTGATCGCGGCGCGGGCCAACGGAAACCAGACTGATGGTGGTCCCGGTGAGCCGTGCAAGCGCATGGAGATAATTTTTTGCAGCGGCAGGAAGAGCGCTGTAGGATGTTATCGAGGATAGCGGAGTCTTCCAACCCTCAAACGATTCATACACAGGTGTAATCTGTTTGAGTGAGCTCACGTCAGTCGGAAACGTCTTCAATGTTCGGCCTTGAAATTCATACCCGGTGCACATTTTGATTTCTTCGAACCCGTCAAGGACGTCGATCTTTGTGATGGCGATCTTACTGATCCCGTTGATCATCGCCGAATAGCGAAGGGCGACGGCATCGAACCAGCCGCAGCGGCGGGGTCTGCCCGTTGTCGCGCCGAATTCGTGTCCGACCGAGCGCAGACGCTCGCCGGTATCATTGATGAGCTCTGTGGGGAAAGGGCCGTTGCCGACACGCGTGGAATATGCCTTGACAATCCCAAGCACAGAAGTAATGGATGTTGGGGGGATTCCCAATCCCGTGCATGCACCGCCGGATGTCGGGTTGGAAGAGGTGACATAGGGATATGTTCCATGATCCATGTCGAGCAGGGCACCCTGTGCGCCCTCTGCAATGACGCGCTTGCCCTTCGCAAGGGATTGGTTCAAGTAGAACGATGTATCCGTGATGTACGCGTCGATCTGTTTGTCAAATTCCTGATACTCGTTGATAATTGCATCCACGTCCAATTTGGTTTCGCCGTACACTTTTGTGAGGATCTGGTTCTTTTCCTCGATATTGGCCTTCAACTTCCTGGCGAGGACATCGCGATTCAGGAGATCGACGATACGGATACCGGTTCGCATGGCTTTATCGATGTACGCCGGTCCGATGCCCCGGCCTGTTGTGCCGATGCTGCTGGTGGTTTGCTCACGGATGGTGTCGAGGAGTTTATGGTACGGCATAATGAGATGGGCGTTATGACTGATCAACAGCCGTCCGCCGATGTCAATGCCTGCCGCCTGCAACTGCCGGATCTCGCTCATCAACGCGGTGGGATCGATAACGACGCCGTTGCCTATAACACAGGTGATCTGCTGGTGAAAAATTCCGGATGGGATGAGATGAAGGACGTACTCCTTGTCCGCAATGCACACGGTATGACCGGCATTTGCGCCTCCTTGATACCGTGCAACAATGTCGACCTCCGCGGCGAGCATGTCGACGATTTTTCCTTTTCCTTCATCACCCCACTGGGCACCAACAATGACCTGAACCGGCATGACATTTCCTGATGAGAGTAATGGGCAAAAAAAATCTCCGACCCTCGTGAAAGGTCGGAGATTCAATTCTTAGAAGCAATCTATTTCTTGAATGCTGCTGCTGCGTCGGCAACTGATGTATAGTTCTCGAACATGCCGGACAGTTTGGTGACTTTGATGAGCGCTGCAATCTTCTCGGATGCGTTGGCGATCTTCAACCCACCGCCGGCACTCTTCATTGTGGTGAGAGCGTTGATGAGCATGGCCAGTCCGGAACTGTTCATGAACTCCACGGCATGAAGGTCCACGACGATCTGCTTCTTGCCGCTCTCCACAAGTTCGCGGAGCTTGTTTTTTAGCAGTCCGGCATCGGGTCCGCCGAGGAGATTACCATCCAACTCGATCACCGTTGCGCCGCCTTGTTGCGATGTCTTGAAATTCATCAGACCTCCCGTCACGCTCTAGTCGATCAATTGGGCTTTCTTGCGTGCCCTCTCCGACCACTCGACGACCACTGCGCTTGCGATGTAGATTGAAGAATAGGTTCCCGCCACGATACCCACGACCAGGGCGAACGCAAATCCTCTGTTGACCTCGCCGCCAAAAAACAGCAACACCATGAGCACCGTAAATACTGTCCCTTGTGTGATGATGGTGCGGGAGAGCGTTTCGTTGATGCTCTTGTTAATAACATCAATCAACGACATGGTGCGGAATATCTTCTGGTTCTCGCGGATACGGTCGAAGATAACCACGGTGTCGTTGATCGAGAGACCGATCAATGTCAGGAATGCCGCAATCATATTCTGGTCAATGGCAAGGTTCAAGCTCGGCGTCAGCCCGTTGCAGATGGAGACAAAGCCGAGCGCCACGAGCACGTCATGGAACAATGCGACCACCCCGCCAACGCCGTAAATGAATTTGAACCGGAATCCAACGTAGAGACAAATGGCGACAAGAGATGCGATGAGTGCATAGATTGCGTCCCGCCGAAGCTCGGCTCCGATTTTCGGTCCGATTTTGTCCTCCTTGAGCACGCTGAAGGGATTGTCGGCGAAGCTTTGCTGCAGCCCATCACGAATGCGGTCACCAACTGTTGTGCCTGTTCCCTGCTCTGTTGTGCGGATAAGAATGTCCCGATCCGAGCCGAACGTCTTGATCTCGGCCTGCCGGAACCCTGAACGCTCCATCGCTGAACGTACGTCGCTAATCTCCACATCCCGGGTGAAGGAGACCACCAACTCGGTACCGCCAAGGAAATCGATTCCGAGATCCAGTCCCTTTACAGCGAGCGAAATAAAACCGGCAAGAATAATGGCACTTGAGACCATATACCAGATCTTCCGCTTACCCATGAAATCAATATTCGTTTTTCCAAACATGCGCATGTCAGTGGTGCTCCTGAAGAATCAATATGCAAAGTTCATTGAACGGGACGTCCCATTATTCGAAACTGACGGCTGACGGGTTCTTGTCAGACATGATATCGAAGATGACACGTGTAATGAAAATAGCGCTGAACATACTTGCCACAATACCGATCATCAGTGTCAGCGCAAACCCCTGGACCGGCCCGCTGCCAAACTGGAACAGGATGATGCCGGTGATGAACGTGGTAAGGTTTGAATCGAAAATTGCAGAGAAGGCCTTTTCGTATCCCGCGTCAATTGCCGCGCGCAACGTTTTTCCCGTCGCCAGTTCCTCGCGTATGCGCTCGTAAATAAGGACGTTCGCATCGACGGCAACCGCCAGCGTCAGAATCATCCCCGCGATGCCGGGCAGTGTGAGGGTGCCCTGAAATCCTGCAAGGACGGCAAGAATGAACAGCAT
>CAZIHJ010000034.1:5175-15728 GCA_964538485.1 uncultured Chitinophagales bacterium
CCGGAGATTTTTGATCGGACGACCGGTGCGGAAAAGACCCCGTCGTCGAGGACAATGGCAATTCGCTTCTCGATGTTTGCGCCGGTAATGCGCGACCACTCACGAGCGCCTTCGCTGCTCATCTCCATCGTGACAATGGGTTGATTATAGTTCGGATCAATGTTTGCCCGGGCGTTGGTGATAACCCCGCCGGTCAGCTCCGGCGTTGATTTCACGGCATATAATGTGGAGATACGTTTTCCCTCGTTACCTGCACGGGTTTTTGCGCTCCAGACAAACTCCATGTCCTTCGGAATCAATCGCTGCACATCCTCACGCTCGAGGAGGCGCCGGACCTTGTCCTTGTTTTCCTCGAGAACAAATGCATCACCGGGCGCATTCTGTGGGTCGATAATCGCTATGCCAAAGAAGGGATGCTTTTTTGCAAACTCTTCGGGAGTCATTTCACGGGTTGAGTCAATCGCTGTTGTATCGCCGGATTGAGCGGCAAGCATTTTGTCGATTGACTCCATGACTTTGTATATGAGGTCGGGGTCTTTCAGGAGTTTGAACTCCAGCAGGGCCGTTCCCTGTAACAATCCGCGGACCTCGGATTCATTTGTCACCCCGGGGAGTTCGACAATAATCCTCGACCCTCCGAGTTTCTGGATTGAGGGCTCGGAGACACCATATTGGTCAACACGATTGCGAACGATTTCAATGGCGCGATCAATGGCCTTCACAGATTCATCGTCCAGAAAGGCCGCCACTTCATCGTTTGTGGCCCGCAGCGTCAGGTAGTAACGGCTCAGTCTCGTCTGCCGCTCTTCAAATTTCCTTCGCAGCAGCGTGACTGCCGATTCATCGGAGCTCAGCAGCTCCTGGCGGACGTCATTGATGATTGCGGCAAAGACATCGTCCTTGTTTTTTGCCAGGTCCTCAAGCAGTTTCAGGACATTGACTTCCAGGACAACACGCATGCCCCCCTGAAGGTCCAGTCCCAGCTTGATCCGTTTGAGACGGTTCTCGCGGAGTGCCGTTTCGTTCTGTTCAATGAATTTGAGACTATCTTCTGCTCCCATGGAGCGAAGCTCTTTATGCAGACTGTAGTCCTTGTACGTCGGGTACAGGAAATACAGCGACAGCAGCACGGACGCCACGATAATGAGTATCTTGTTACGGTTCTTTCGCACTACAGACCTCCAAAGTCAAACTTCTGGGAATTCATCAGAGATGAGGGGAAGGAGCTCGTCGCATTCAGGACTTAAAGCTTACAAATATAAGCGCACCTCCGGTGAAAGTCAATAAAAAAACCGTTGCTTTTCCAGCGCTATTCAATTATATTTCCAAGCATTTCATTCCACGTATTTGCTCCCATTGGAGGTATTGTTCGCAGTATGCCCATCATGACACGCATGCGTGATAGCATGCCAGCTATTATTATTGGACTTATCCTTGTATTCGTCATCGCCATCATTTTCGAATGGGGTATGGACTACCTCGGAACGAGCGGTGGTGGTTCCCCGGACGTCGTCGGCGAAGTGAATGGCCGAAAGATCTCCTATAAAGAATTTTCAGATGTTCTCAAGAACTACACTGATAACCAAAAGGCCCAAACCGGTGTTGAACCGGACGAGAACGCGATGCGACAGGCACGCGAGCAGGTGTGGCAATCCCTCGTGACCCAGCAGGTAATCGAAGACGAAATGAAGCGGATGGGACTTTCGGTCACCGATCAGGAGATTATCGACTGGGTGCGTGGTGATACACCTCCGGAAGACCTCAGAAGGAATTTCATCGATTCGCTGGGGCAGTTTCGGAAGGACATGTACGATCAGTTCCTTGCAAATCCGAATCAATTCATCCAGGACCCGGACGGAGCAGATCCCGCTTACGGTACCAAGTGGCTTGCCAACTACGAGAAGGGGCTCCGCCAGCGTCGCATGCAAGAGAAGCTTCAGAGTGTTGTTCTCTCGTCTGTTCGCGTGACCGAGGGAGAGCTCTATTCCCGGTTCACCGATCAGAATCAACGATACGAAGCACTCTATACCTTGCTTGATGCGAACACGATCAAGGATGATGAGGTGCAGGTTGCCGACGCCGATCTCCGTTCCTACTACGACGAGAATCTCGAACAATACAAGGTTCTCGCAAGCAGAACACTCAAGTATGTACAGTTTATCGAAGCGCCATCCGCATCAGATTCGGCGGCCCGGAAAAACGAGATTGATGATGTTGCCTCCAAGGCCCGAAGCGGCATGGAGTTCTTCGAGCTGGTCTCCACGTACTCCACCAAGCCGGATAGCGGTGTATTTTTCAAACATGGCGAACTGGGTCCTGACGTTGAGCGAATGATCTTTTCTGCAAAGGTTGGGGATATCGTTGGACCTGTGCTCGATACCAAGGGGTATCAAGTGATGAAGGTCCTTGAAGAGCGGAAGGCCGCGACGGAATACGTCCACGCAAGCCATATCCTGTTTTCGCTGGATGGTACGGCTGACACGAACGAAACAAAGGCCACCGCGCAACGCATCGCCCGGGAGGCAAAGGGGGGTAGCGACTTTGCTGCACTCGCACGGACCTACTCCAAGGACCCTGGATCAGGACAACGAGGTGGGGACCTGGGGTGGTTCAGTAAAGGACGTATGGTAAAACCCTTTGAGGATGCGACCTTCGCTGCAAAACCGGGACAGATTGTGGGACCGATTCGTACACCGTTCGGCCTTCATATCATCAAGGTCCATGCAAAAGATGCGCGTGAGCTCAAAGTGGCAAGCGTCGTTATTCCGATCGAACCAAGCTCGCAAACGAAGAATGATATTTTTGAGCGGTCAAAGGACTTTTCCTTCAACGCGAAGGAATCCGAATTCGTAAAGGAAGCGGAAGCTACAGGGCTGCAAGTGAAGGAGGCAGAAGTACAGGAAGAGGGGGGTATGATTCCCGGCCTTGGCGTTTATGCCAATATTACCCGCTGGGCGTTTGACAGCAAGGTGGGTGAAGTCAGTGAGCCGTATTCGCTCACAAACGGATACGCGGTATTTTCGGTAGCCCAGGTGAAAGATGCCGGGGTACGTCCGTTTGATGAGCTGAAGGAGACATTGAAACCTCTCGTGTTGCGTAAGAAAAAGTCGGAGAAGGCCGCGTCGCTTCTTTCAGAAGTTCGGTCCAAACTCGCTCAAGGCGACAGTCTTACGAAAATCACAGCCTTCCGCTCCGACCTCCGGGTACAGAATACCGGTTCATTTCTGTTGAATGGGTCCATTCCGGGTGTTGGCAGAGATGCTGCATTTCTAGGAGCTGTCTCCGCGCTGGAGAGCGGCCAGATTTCCAACGCCGTCCAATCCACGCGGGGTGCGTTCCTTATTCAATTGCTTTCAAAAGCGCCTGTTGACACAACCGTATTTTCAGCTCAGAAAGATGGTCTGCGCACTCAATTGCTCCAGGAGAAGCGTAACAAATTTCTCTCGGAATGGCTTGACAAGTTGAAGGCGGAAGCCGATATTGAAGACAATAGGGATCTCTTCTTCCGATAGACCGAAATTGTGAGGTAGGCGAATGTCGGGCTGCCGGTCTTTCCTGACCGTTGTTTTGCTGGTGTCATGTTTCACAGGCGCACTTGGACAAGAGCGCCTGTTCACTGTAGGATTCAAAGGGAGCTTTACCACGGGCTCCCAACTTTTTCCCACCCCGAAGTCTTCCGACCCGGTTGATCGTTCTGCATTTTTCCCGATTGAGGATGTCTTCGGGTTAGGTGCTGAAGTTCGATATACCATACCGCAAACGCAGCTGGCTCTCGGGATTTCCGTGGATTACATCCGCGCCACGATTCAACAACAGATTATCGTTGGTTCATCCCGCATTCCGGTCGAAGACGGATATCGCGTTATCCCCATAGAGTTCACCGGATACTTTTATATCCCTGTTTCCGGCCCAACTTTTGGCGTCTATATGGGTGGCGGTGGCGGTGTGTATCTGGGCCGACGGATCTATAGAATCGGTGGTGTTGATTCGGTACCGATTGATCAGGGACACGGGTTTGGGATTCATGTTCTTGGGGGAGTCCTCTACAGATTGACGGAACGGTTTGCACTGGAGGCGGAGATGAAATTTCGTGATGTCCAATTTGATGCGGTCAACGCATTCTCCGGCCCGGAGATTGTCTACGGCAGTACTATTGTGAACGTCGGCCGCGAACCAATCCCCTCGCGTATCCATACTGATGGCGTCGTTTTTCAGTTGGGTGTTGCATTCAGTTTGTAATTTGCTCTCCGATGCGGAAACGCCCCAAACAGATTCTCCCCATACCGTCCATACTGACTTTGCCATCCCCTCTGTGAACCTTTCCCTCATTACTGACCTTTCCACGCGTTATGATGTCGAAGAGAAGCGCGTACAGATCGGTGAAGGAGATGTGGTGATACTTGGCATCAGAGATACGAATGTCCTGCTTGATCAGATCGACCCACGGGTTTTTGCGGAGGATGAACGCTTGCCATATTGGGCAGAGCTGTGGCCTGCATCAATCGCGCTTGCATCACTCTGTGCATTGCAACCCGATCGCTTTCAGCGCGCAACGGTTCTTGAGGTCGGGTGCGGCCTTGGGCTTGCAGGCATCGCCGCCGCGCACTGCGGAGCGAGTGTCACCATGACGGATTACGAGAAAGATGCGCTGCTCTTTGCCCGCTATAATGCAACGCAGAACCTTCCGCCCGATGTTGCCGCCGGATGTGTATTCAAATTGTTGGATTGGCGGGAGCCGCAGGAATTGGGGCGCTTCGACCTCATTCTTGGGGCTGATGTGTTGTATGAAGAGCGAAATTTTGCACCGCTTCTTGACCTCGTTGGCCGGCATCTTGAACATAACGGAATAGCAATCTTCACCGATCCGGGACGTACAATTGCGGAACAATTCCTTCCTCGTGCACGAGCGCGTGGGTATACAGTATCATCATACCACCACCCGGTGAATGCCGGGAAACATGTTGTCGTTTTCGAGGTGAGGTCGTGAAGTCACTCTCCGAACGGCGTGGAATAATCTACTTGACGGGGTTCATGGGAAGCGGCAAGAGTACCATTGGCCCCATCCTCGCAAACGTCCTCGGATACGATTTTGTCGATATCGACCGCGCAATCGAAAAAGCTGTCGGGAAAACCATCGGCGACATTTTTCTGGAATCCGGGGAGGATCATTTTCGCACGATTGAGCGTCACCTCATTGCCGGTCTTCAGGGACGCGACCATTGTGTGATTTCACTCGGAGGGGGCACGATGATCGATGAACAGAACCTCGGAGTCATCACCTCCTCGGGGATCGTCGTGTACCTGAAATCCTCGCCGGAGAATATCTTCAAACGTATCTATCATCGTGAGGACCGTCCCGTTCTGAAGGACCTCACCGGCGAGCGGTTGACGGACGACCTGCTCCGTGAACGCATACAACGGTTGTATTTCCACCGCGAACCCATCTACGCAACAGCGGACTTCACCATTGTGACAGACGATAAGCGGGTCGGCATTACCGTGGATGAAATCGTGCGTACACTCTCTCCTCATCTCAATTCCTGAAGGGTTGTCGCGCCGCCAAGTCCTTGCTTATCCATCAGTTAATGGGTATATTCGTCAAGAATTCACTGCTGGAGTATGCGTGGTTGCGTTCACCGAAGAGCGTCTGAAGGAACTCTTCAGAAATTTTCAAGGTAAGAAGATTGCGGTTATTGGCGACCTGATGGTCGACCGATACTATTGGGGAAAGGTGCATCGCGTATCACCAGAGGCACCCGTCCCGGTGGTTGAGGTTGATTCCGAATCAGTGCGACTGGGCGGCGCAGCAAACGTTGCACATAATATCCAGGCCCTCGGCGGAATCCCGTTGCTCATCGGGCTGGTTGGCAATGACCACGCCGGAAGTCTGCTGACCGGTATTCTCCGTGAACGATCTCTTGAGATCTCGGGAGTTGTGGTTGATCCGTCACGACCAACGACCATGAAAACACGGGTTATCGCGCACGGCCAACATGTCGTTCGCATTGACAATGAGTCAAAAACGGATTGTCCGACATCGCTAAGCACACAGATGATCGGTGCGATCAAGAACAACATCCACGCTCTTGATGGCATCATTATAGAAGATTACAACAAGGGTGCCGTAACAAAAGAAATTATCGTGGAGCTGGTTTCCATTGCACGGACCCGCAATGTGCCTGTCACGGTTGATCCGAAACTCAACAACTTTCTCGAATATAAAAACGTCACAGTGTTCAAACCGAATCGTCGTGAAGCAGAGGACGCGCTCGGCGGGCGACTGCGGACAATTGATGATGTGGTTCGCGCCGGCAAACACTTGCTTGAAGTTCTGGGAGCACAGCATGTTCTCCTAACACGTGGCGAAGAAGGAATGTCGCTTTTTGAATCAAACGGTACCGTTACGCATATCGGCACCACTGCAACCAATGTGCAGGATGTGTCCGGTGCGGGGGATACGGTGATTTCCACATTAACAATGGCTCTTATCTCAGGCGCAACCATCCTTGAAGCGGCAACACTTGCAAACTGTGCCGGCGGAATTGTTGTCGGAGAAGTTGGCATCACTCCGGTGAAACCAGAACAACTTCTCGCAGAAGCGTTGAGGATCTCACATCATCGTCAGGCACAGTGAATGGGACAAGTGAAACCGCTTGATACACTTGTGAAGTTGCGCAAACGATGGCACAGGGACGAGCTGTCGGTTGTATTCACCAACGGCACCTTTGATATCCTCCACCGCGGGCACGTGGACTATCTGGCAAGGGCACGGGAGCTCGGAGATATTCTTGTCGTTGGATTGAATACCGATGCCTCCATTCGCCGAATAAAGGGACCGCAGCGCCCGATCAATAGCAACGCCGATCGGGCCGCTGTTCTCTCAGCGCTTGCTTCCGTTGACTACGTCTGTTTCTTCGGTGATGACACACCCGAACGTGTCATTCGCGCGCTGGTACCAGATGTACTCGTCAAGGGAGCCGACTGGAGCGTTGATTCCATAGTCGGAAAGGATATCGTTGAGCGCCATGGTGGAGAGGTGCGGACCATCAGACTGACGCCGGGACGTTCTACGAGCAATATGATCGACCGCATTCTCAAAGCGTACACAAACAAGCGCAAGCGTTGATCCGGGTAGCAGGCACGAAGAGGTCTGAACGGTGAAGAAGGTTCTCAGGGTCACTCTCTACATTTTCCTGGGGTTCGTCGGGTTGGTGCTCCTGACTGCCGTGCTCACCCAGACCCAATTTTTTCGAGATCGACTCCGCGCCGCCGCGATTTCCACCCTTGATTCACTCCTCGTTGCCGATATTGAGCTCGGAGAACTGACCGGTAACCTCGTCACCGGTTTTTCGCTCGATCATGTTTCCATCGTTGTCGGACCTGACACCCTTGTCGCTGCAGAGCGGCTGGACCTGAGATATGATCTGTTCGGCATTCCGGGCAAGCGCATCTCCGTGGAGAACATGACACTCGTACGCCCGCGCATTTCTCTCGTTCGTGGTAGTGACGGGGTGTGGAACTTCGCACGTATGGTCCGTCCGACCGCGGACGATACCACCGCGACCGGCCCGTTCGATTGGTCCATTATCGTCAATGCTTTTGGCATTCAAAACGGCACCGTTTCAGTTGCCGACTCGTTCGCCCTCATGGATCCCGATCATCCCGCCCCCGATGCGTACCATGTTGAGTATCATCAATTCACATTACGCCAGGTGGATCTTCTCACAGCAGTGCTCCTCCAGACGGATATGAAACGCGCCACCATTTCCCACCTGTCTTTTGCTGTCGACCAACCCGGAATCAATCTGGAAGAACTGAGCGGAGAGGTGTTTGTCACTCCGGATTCGGTTGCAGTGAGTGATTTAGCCATACGAACTTCCCGTTCAAATGTGAAGCTCAGTGTTTCGGCGAGTGCCATCGATATTCTCGGCGGTATCACGTTGGAGCAACTCCAGCACACTCCCGTGAACCTGAAGCTGATCATTTCCCGCATGGACATGGACGAGCTTGATCGATTTATTCCGGAAGTAGATTTTCTGGATGGGGATGTGAAGTTACACCTTGAAGGATCCGGAGAGTTTGGCGAACTCACCATCGATAGACTGGATGTCCGTACGGGCACTTCCATCCTCTATGTGACAGGCGAAGTGTTCAATCTTCATCGTCCGGAGGACATCGTCTTGAATGTTCATCTCACCGAGAGCACGATACTTCCTTCGGACGTTCAACTTCTCCTCCCGACGATTCCACTTCCCGATTTGCGCGCGCTCGGGGTCATGACGCTGAACATTGACTTTGAGGGAACCCCGCGGGATTTCAGAACGAAGTTTCTGGTTGAAACCAATGCGGGGGTTATCGGTTCCACCCTTGCACTGAAGATTGGCGGTCCTTCCAGTCTTGCCTACACGGGCGATTTCCAATTCCGCGGTGTGGATCTGGCAAGTGTGTTCGGTGATCCGGCACTCACAAGCCGTATCAATGGGACGGTCACAGTCCACGGCGAAGGGGTGACCCTTGAGACGCTGGCTTCACGCGTCGAAGTGGTGATTGATTCTTCTGAGTTTCTTGGTCAGCCGGTCACCGCATCACGCATCTCCTGTGATGCTGTCAACGGAGGGGTGACAGGTGCACTTGATGTCCGTCTGGGTTCCATGCACTCCACACTCATGGCGCAATTCACTGATATGGAGCTCCCGACCTCAGCGTTTCGGGTTCAGGGAAACATCTCGTCGCTGAACGTTGCCGACCTTCTGCGTACTCCCGCACACAACAGTGACCTCACCATGGAGATTCTTGCAGAAGGGAGCGGACTCTCCTGGGAACACCTTTCGGGTGAACTCAATCTTGATATTGTCTCTTCGCGTTACGGTGATTACCGGATCGAATCGGGAAACATGCACGTTACACTTGACCAGCGAACACGTGACGAACGCCTTCTTAAGCTCACATCCAACATCGCCGATTTTACTTTGCGCGGGCGTTTTGACATCGGGTATCTGATTTCGTTGATGGATTTTGAGATGAGGAATGTCCGGCTCGCGGTGGGCGAACAATTCACCGCGCTCGATACTACTCTTGCGTCCGACATTGACAGGATAGCATTACAGACCCTTGGGAAAGAACTGTCGTTACAGCGCAAGACGCTCGACATGTCCTACATCCTTCAACTAAAAGATCTGGAACCACTTTCGCGTATTGCGGGCAACAGGACGTTCAACGGTATCGGCACGTTGCGCGGTGCAGTGATCGGCAACTATGATAATCTCTCCGTTGACGGGAGGTTGCTCCTGCAGGATTTCTTTTATGGTAACGCTGATTCCGGTATTTTGATCGAGAACGGAGAAACCACCTTTCAGATTACCGATCTCAAACCGGTGGCACCTCTGAAAGAATTGGAGGTCTGGGTGCTCTCGGAAGCAGCGAAAGTCCATGTCAATAGAACACGCATGGATAGTCTCGAGCTCACTTTCAAGTACAGCCAGGAATATTCCAGCTATGGCGCCAGAGTACGGCTTGACAACGATCTGCACTTCGGTGTCCAGGGTATCGCAAGCGTTCGCCCCGAAGAAATCCTTTTCACGCTGAACAACCTCAGTCTCGCGTTCAAGGATTATGCCTGGACAGGAGAGGGTGGGGCGTTGGTCGGGTTTAGTAGCCGGGGGGTCCGTGTCCAGAATCTGACGCTCCAGCGCGATACGCAACAGGTACAGGTCTCGGGAGTTTTGTCCACGCAAGGGGCGATCGAAGCATCGATCGAGGCACAACATCTCGACCTCAAAGGACTGCAGTATTTATTGGGTGAGAATACCGGACCTGAGGGACCGGAATCATTCTCAGGGCTGGCCCGCGTCAGCATCAGAGCGGGCGGTACGCTTGCCAATCCTGTCTATCACGCGTCCACGCAGGTGAATCGGTTTGCGTTTCGGTCCGTTCCGTTCGGTGAGATTCATGGGTCCCTTGACTACACATCGGGCGCTCTCTCGGTAAATGTGGATGTACAGAACCCCTTCGCCGGGGTATCTGTCGCACCTATTCTCGTCGTTGCAGGAACCATACCGGTAGACCTTGCCTTCGAGAAGGATACAACTGCCCGGATGGCTCCTCCGTTGGACCTTCACGTCACATCGAACGGCGTGCAAATGGGGATCCTTGATCCGCTTTTGCCCACATTCAGTCAGCTCTCCGGCATACTAACCTGTGATGTACAGCTTGCGGGGTCGTTGGATGATCCCCGTACGAGCGGATCCATTCGCATTGATAGTTGTATGTTTGAGTTTGTTCCCAATAATATCTGGTATATGTTTGAAGGAGAGTTCAAGCCCTCCGGTGATCGGATTAACGTGGTCCGCGCACTGGTCCGGAATGTCCCGGGGGATAGAAGACTTGGACGGAATGGCGAGATGACCATTGCCGGCGACTTCAGTTTGCGACAACTAAAGCCAACCGATTTCGATCTTACTGCTGTCGGGCAATTGCTGGTGGTAAAGGAAACCACCCGCAAGTCTTCTCTCTCCATTTACGGGGACTTGTTCATAGAGACCAATTCCTCCGGA
>CAZIHJ010000034.1:15828-30499 GCA_964538485.1 uncultured Chitinophagales bacterium
TGGGTGGGCACTGTTACCGTTGATCGTGCGTACTACAATTTCACCAAACGGTTCGATGCAGAGGGAACGCTCAGATTCTCCGGCGACTTCTTGAACCCCGAACTGGATATCACTGCCCGGTACCGCGGCATTCGCACGATTGCAGACTCGCTCGGCAGCAGGACGGAACCGGTGGAAGTCATTCTGAAAATCTCCGGGACCAGATTCGAGCCGACGCTGAACATCTCCATGACCATCGACAACCAGGATTATTACAGTTATATAGGACCCAAGTCCTCGGACGTCAATTCCGATGCCATTCAATTCCTGATTACCGGAAGTTTCCCTCTGACCGAATCACAAAAGAACGACATCGCAGCCGATATCAGGTCTACCGTCGGCTCATCTCTTGTGACCGGAGCCACGTCGTTGCTGTCGAGTACACTGTCGGAATTTCTCCGTCGGGAAACGGGTTTTATCACGTCCATTGAGCTGGGTTACGGCACACAGGGCAATATCGGCGAATCAGCGGATATACGCATCAGTGGCGTCGTGGGAGACGGACTGTGGAGGATTGGCGGCAAGGTGCTGAGTGATCCGTTCAACAATGCCAACATCAGCCTGTTGTATTCCCTCGGCGAGATCTTTGACAATTCATCGTTACGGAATTTCATGTTTGAGCTGGAACGTCGCGTCGAGACCACCATCGGCCAGTTCAGTGACCGGAAAGAGATCAATTCGGCGCGTCTGTTCTATCGTTTTTCATTCTAATCTCCCGGAGCCAGCCATCGCCTCACTCAAGAAACGCCTCCTCACATTTCTCTCGGAACACTCCGGAGAATCGTTTACCACCAAAACCATCGCGAAGCGTCTGAGGTTGAAAGCGCGGGAAGAGTATCACGGAATGCTTGACCTGGTGCAAGACCTTGTTGACGACGGGACGCTGGCACGCGATGAAGACGGGCAGATTCTCTACCGGGGCGCCCGTGAGGAGCGTCCCACCGGACGCAGGAAGAATACGGTCACGGGGCGGCTGATGATGACACGCCGCGGGTTTGGTTTTGTCCGTGTTGAAGGGATGGACGACGACATCTATATTTCTCCCAAACACCTGCGGACGGCGCTGAATGGCGACATGGTGGAAGTCGTTCCATTTGCCAGATCGATTTCGCGGAGGAGAGACGGCGACAGCCGCATTGAAGGCGAAGTGGTTGCAATTCTGGAGCGTGAGCCACGGGTTGTTGTAGGAACACTGCAGCACAAGCGCAACCTCATATTTGTTGTTCCTGATGATCATCGTATTCCCCTTGATATTCACGTGGCAGAAAAAGATTTGCACGGAGCGCAACGCGGCGACAAAGTGATCGTGCAGATGGATGCCTGGGAGGATGAACATCTCCAGCCCGAGGGAACGATTGTCGAAGTACTCGGGAAGTCGGGTGATCCGCGGGTGGAGGTTCTCAGCGTCGCGCGTGCACATGGCTTGCCGATGAAGTTTCCGCCTGAAGTTGAACGGGAAGCAGCGACCATGGCAGCACCCGTGGACGGTGCTGATGCAGGTGGCAGGCTCGATCTCCGCCGCACGCTCTGTGTGACCATTGATCCTGCGGATGCAAAGGACTTTGATGATGCGGTATCGTATGAACAGCTTGACAACGGTCTTCATCGGATAGGAGTACATATTGCCGATGTGAGCCACTATGTGCAGGAAGGGTCTGCCCTTGATCGCGAAGCCCTGGCACGTGGTACCAGCGTGTACCTCGTCAACGAAGTGGTACCAATGCTGCCCGAGCATCTGTCGAACGATCTTTGCAGTCTCAAACCTCACTGCGACCGTTATACGTGCACCGTGATGATGGATGTCAATGAAAGCGGTAAGGTGGAATCATACGACATACGCAAGAGCATCATCCACAGCGCGCGAAGATTTACGTACGAAGAAGTTCAGGAGATTCTCGTAAGCGGGCGCGGTGAACATGCGGATATGCTGTTGCCGCTGTTCCAGCAAACGCAGGTTCTGCTCAAGCGTCGCAGAAAAAACGGCAGTATTGACTTCGATACCGGAGAGGCAAAGTTCCGCTTTGATGCGGATGGCCTCCCGACCGAGATCATCAAGAAGACACGTCTTGACGCCCACCGACTTATTGAAGAGTGTATGCTTTTGGCAAACAAGACCGTGGCGAAACACATTGGCCAGATAAAAAAGGAGGCACAAGCGAAGCCATTTGTGTACCGCGTGCACGATCTTCCCGACCCCGGAAAACTGGCCGACCTTTCCCGATTTGTCAAGCAGTTTGGGTATTCATTTGATGTGCAACAAGGTGTTTCGGCGCGATCCATGCAACGGCTTTTGGATAAAGTGCATGGATCGGACGTTGAGACTGTCATTAACGAGGTCGCCCTGCGATCGATGGCCAAAGCGGTGTATTCAGAAAAGAACATCGGACACTTCGGACTGGCGTTTAAATACTACACACATTTTACTTCACCCATCCGGCGATATCCGGATCTCGTTGTCCATCGACTTTTGGAGGAATATCAGAAGGAAATTACCCCCAACCGGCGAGCAGAGCTGGCACAGCGGTTGCCGGTTGTTTGTCGCCAATCCTCCGACAGGGAGCGCGTTGCGGTCGAAGCGGAACGTGATTCCGTAAAGGTGATGCAGGTGGAGTATATGAAACGCCATATAGGCGACGAGTTTGAAGGAGTGATTGGCGGGGTGACCAATTTTGGACTCTTTGTCGAAATCAACGATCTGCTTGTGGAAGGAATGATCAGGGTACGCGATCTTCTCGACGATTACTACCTGTATGATGAAAAGCACTATTCTCTGAAAGGAAGAAGCCGCGGCCGCGTATTTCGGCTCGGAGACAAGGTACGTGTCCGGGTTGTTTCAGTTGATCCGGAGGAGCGGGAGATTAATTTTGAGGTTGCAGATTGACTTTCCAGAACTTTCCGGCACCGGCCACGTTTTCATATCATGGGTTCATTGCATTTTCCGGCCCAGTTCCTTATGATAAATCACAACTACAACGCTGTTCTTCTACGGTGAGGGGCTTATGAACGTGCGATGTCTATTACTTCTTGTGCTGTTGACGCTGCTGCCTGCAGCCGCGTTCAGTCAGGACGGGTTGTTCGGGAAGAACAAGGTCCAGTACACAAAATTCAACTGGTCATTCATCCAATCCGACCATTTTGATGTGTATTTCAGTGATGATGGCAAATACCTGGCCGAGTTCACAGCGCTCGCCGCCGAATCCGCATACACATCGGTCAGCAAATCATTCCGATACCATATTGTCAATCGTATCCCCATTATCGTCTACAATTCCCACAACGAATTTCAACAGACGAATGTCATTGGCGAGTATCTTGAAGAGGGAATAGGTGGCGTAACGGAATTGTTCAAGAACCGGATCGTTCTCCCATTTGAAGGTGACTACAAAAAATTCCGTCATGTGATTCATCACGAGCTCGTTCATGCGATCATCAATGATATGTTTTACGGCGGCTCCATCCAGTCGATCATCGCAAACAACATCACCCTTCAACTTCCGCTTTGGTTTAATGAAGGAATTGCCGAGTACGAGGCTCTGAAATGGGATACCAACTCGGACATGTTCCTGCGCGATGCCACCGTTCACGAGAACCTTCCGGAGATCAACAGGTTGAACGGCTACTTTGCATACCGCGGAGGTCAATCGGTGTGGTGGTTTATCGCGCGCAAGTATGGCGAACAAAAAATCGGTGAGATTCTTAATCGTATCAAAAGTACACGTAATGTCGAGGCAGGGTTCCGCGGGGCAATCGGCATCGGCCTTGAAGAATTGACCGAGCGTTGGCAGAAGGACCAGAAGGTGATGTACTGGCCTGATATTGCCAAACGTGAAGAGCCCCCCGATTATGCACGCCGGCTGACTGACCATCGCAAAGACGGGGGATTCTATAATACCAGTCCCGCAATCTCGCCCCAGGGCGATCGTGTGGCGTTCATTTCCAACCGGAGTGACTTCTTTGATGTGTTTGTCATGAGCGCAACCGATGGTCGCATCATCGACAAGATCGTTGATGGGCAACAAACAAACGACCTTGAAGAGTTGCATCTTCTCACCCCCGGTATCAGCTGGTCGCCGGAAGGCGACCGGATAGCACTGGCTACCAAAGCAGGTGAACAAGATGCAATTTTGTTGATCGGGGTGGAGAGCGGAGAAACCGAAAAGCTCGCCTTCGGTCTTGACGGCATCTTCTCTGTTGAGTGGTCACCGATCGGCGACAAAATCGCCTTCGTCGGTAACACAGCCCACCAGTCGGATATTTTTGTGTACGACTTCGCCAAGCGCGAGGTATTGAATCTGACCAATGACATCTTTAGTGACTCCGATCCCGGCTGGTCGCCCGACGGAAAGACACTCTACTTTTCTTCAGATCGAAAAGCCCACCTCAACGATGTCGGGCAGGTGATGCATGAGGTGGATTATGGTGATCTTGATCTGTATGCACTTGATGTCTCCTCCCGTCAAATCAGCCGCATCACCGAATGGCCGGAGAGCGACGAATCATCTTCAGTGGTATCACCCGACGGGAAGAAATTATTGTTTGTGTCAGACCGGAACGGCATCAACAATATCTACGAGTGGAATCTCGAAACATCAGCATTCAAGCCCGTGACAAACTCGCTGAGCGGAGTGTATCAACTCACCCTTTCCAAAGATGGCAGTAAACTGGCGTTCTCATCGTTGCATAATTCCGGCTTTGATCTGTTCCTGCTGCGGAATCCGTTTGAGCGTAATATCAAAATGGCGGAACTTGAGCACACGGAGTTTTTCAAAGGCAGGATAAAGCACCTGGCGGCGGTCGATTCCACCGCCGTGGAAACGGCGTTGGCTCCCATGGCACAGGACACGTTGAGAGACTCGCTGGGCTTGTACGGTACCGTTCAGATCGACTTCAGCAGTTATGCGGACGAAGCCAACGATGGGGGGAACATCCCGAGTGATTCGACGATTGCACGGCTTCCGCGTATCGCAGGTAATGTCGATGACGATGGAAAATACAAGGTCAGCAAATACAAACTGAATTTCTCTCCCGATATTATCTATGGTAATGCTGGGTACGACACGTTTTACGGCGTCACCGGATCCACGATTATGGCATTCAGTGATCTCCTTGGCGATCACCAAATTGTGTTCTCCACGAACCTCCTTCTTGATCTGAAAAACAGCGACTACGGTCTCCAGTATTTCTATCTCCCTGAACGCACGGACTACGGATTTTCCGGATTTCACAGTGCCCGCTTCGTTATTGTCGATGATGCGTACAATGGGAGTCTTTATCGTTTTCGCACGTATGGTTTCAACCTTGTTGCGTCCTATCCGTTTGACCGGTTCAACCGGGTCGACGGCGGTTTGAGCTGGTTCAATGTATCGAAGGAGAACCTCGACGAAGTTGCCGACCCTGTTCAAAAACGCACAGTGCTGTTGGGCTCGCTCGGCTATACGCATGATACGGTTCTCTGGGGTTACACAGCACCGGTGAATGGCTCCCGTTACTCCTTCAATCTGTTTGGTACACCGCGACTTGGCGCCGACGGATTGAGCTTCATTAATGTCACCGGTGACTACCGTACGTACCTTCGCCTGGGCCGTAACTACAGTCTCGCTCTCCGCCTTGCCGGGGGAGGAAGCTTCGGGGGAAACCCGCAGAAGTTCGTGATTGGCGGTGTTGACAATTGGATCAACAGGACGTTTGAGGGAGGGTACGTGCCTTTGGAGGATGCCGAGGATTATCTTTTCCTGCAGACCGGCCTTCCGCTACGCGGGTACAACTATAATGCAGCGATCGGTTCACGGTACGGGATGTTCAATTTTGAGTTCCGGTATCCGCTGTTTGCCTTTTTGCAGGCAGGTCCGCTTCCTATCGGACTCCAGAGCATTGCCGGCGCGGTGTTCTTCGATATGGGAGGCGCCTGGAATAAAGAGCGTGACTTTGTTGCCTTCACACGTGATGCTGAAGGGAACCTGGTCTCCCGCGATCTCCTGATGGGAATGGGAACTGGGACGAGGGTGTTCCTGCTCTGGTTTCTCGTTCGTTTTGACGTCGCCTGGGCGTGGAATGTCAACGGCTTCTCCGAACCGAAGTACTATTTTTCACTCGGCGCAGATTTCTAAGGCAAACACATTTGTCAAAACGAAAATGCCCCGTTGACCGGGGCATTTTCGTTGCAGTCCGGTCCGTCATTTATTGTATCGGCAGCTCAACAGTAAATGTCGTCCCTTTGTCAACAGTGCTGTCGATATGGATTGACCCGCGGTGTAATTCCGCGATCCATTTTGCGATGGAGAGTCCGAGCCCTGTTCCGCCCATCTCGCGTGATCTGGCTTTGTCCACCCGGTAAAACCTGTCGAATACCCGTTCATGGTCTTCGTGTGGAATGCCAATCCCCGTGTCCTTCACCATGAATAATGCCGAACCGTTGCGCCGTTCGACGGCAAGGCTGACGGAACCTCCCTCCGGCGTGTACTTGATGGCATTATCGATCAGATTCAGAAAGAGCTGTCGCAGACGCACTTTGTCGCCGACGATCGTTATGGGTTCTGTGTGATGCAGCATGACATGAATATGTTTTGGTTCTGCAAGTACTTCGCTGTCATCAAATAATTCCGCTGCGAGATGTTCGAGATTGACCTCGCTAAACTGTGCGTCAAACAAGCCCTGGTCCGCCTTGGCAAGCATCAGCAGATTGTCGATGATGGAGGTGAGCCGGAGGATTTCCTCGAGAGCACTGGCCAGAACACGACGGTATTCTTCGGGAGGTTTGGCAGCTCGCAGTGCCAGTTCAATTTCCCCACGCATGATTGTGAGAGGGGTACGCAATTCATGTGAGGCGTCGGCGGAAAAGCGTTTGATCTGGGCAAACGAGTCGTTCAGGCGCCGGATCATGTCATTGATGGTTGCCGTGAGCCGTCCGATCTCGTCGTTCACATTCCGGACAGGGATTGTCTGATCAAGGTTCTCCGCTGTGATTTGTCGTGCTCGACGGGTAACCTCCTCAACGGGAGTGAGAGATTTGTGTGCCAGATACAATCCGCCAATGACAGAAAGCACGAGAGCGATGGGAATAAGGATGAGAAAAATAGAGTACAGATTCTCCAGGGCTTCACGGAGTTCTTCCAACGGATACCCCACCATAATGGTGAAGTTCCTGTCTCTGGTGACGGCTGTGCGTATCGGTTCGCCATTCAGATAAACCGTCGCAAGCAGGGTCGCATTCAAGGCCAGTGTATCATTCACCACCAGCGAATCAATCCCGAGACTATACGATCGGTAGATGATGGCCCCCTTCCTGTCGGCCACCTGAATGTATGTTTTCTTCGGACTCAACAATGTGTGCTCGAAGATCCGGTTCCAGATCTCGTCGGCCTCTTGAGCCGTGGAATCCCTGCTCAGGCTGTCCACTACTGCCGGTTGCTGGCGGGGTCGCCCGCGAAGCAGGGCATCAATCGAACGTTTGCTGGGTTTGACTTTGCTGGCCTGGGGTTGGATGAAATCCCGAACCCAGCGGACTTCATTGCTCAGGGAAATGTCGAGATTATCTGTAAGGGTTTCGCTCGTATAAAAATAGGATACCACCGCAAAGACAAGAAGGGTGGAAAGGACCAGTAACGAGTACCAAAACGTCAGGCGTGCCCGGATTGATTGCACCAACCCCACAGACTACTCCTCCTTCATTACATATCCCACACCCCGAACAGTGTGGATGAGCTTGACCTCGGATCCGCCATCGATTTTATTGCGAAGGTGATTTACGTAGACGTCAATAATGTTGGTACCGGTATCGAAGTTATAATTCCAGATGTGTTCAGAAATACTCGTCCGGCTCAGTACACGCTCTTTGTTGCGAAGCAGAAACTCCAGTAATGCATATTCCTTTGCGGTCAGTTCAATGAGCTGTCCGCCGCGTTTTGCTTTATGACTTACGGTGTCCAACTCCAGGTCAGCGATTGTCAAGACAGTTGCCTTATCGGTGTTCCCGCGCCGGAGTAGTGAGCGGACGCGCGCGAGCAATTCCGCAACGGCAAATGGTTTTGTCAGGTAGTCATCGGCCCCGCTATCAAGCCCGGCGACCTTGTCCTCGGTTGCAGTCTTTGCGGTGAGCATCAGGGTTGGTGTTTTTCCCTGTTGTGTCCGGAATGTCTTGATCAGCTCCAGCCCGTTCATCCGGGGCAGCATGAGGTCCAGAACGATCAGGTCGTATGTATCGGAAGTCGCCATTGCCAGGCCCATTTCTCCATCGTGAGCGACATCCACGACATAGTGTTCCTCTTCAAGGGCTTGCTTGATAAACTGTGCGACTTTCTTTTCGTCTTCTACTACGAGAATGTGCAATGTGATTATCCTTTCAATGGAAATGATACTTCTTTTTGAGGATACTTGCAAAGAAGTCGTTGTGGCGGGTTTTTGGCTCCAATTGTCAGGGATAGATTGAAATTCACATGGGAGTTTGCTATCCTATGCCAGAGGTTTGGTCTCCTTGTGTACATAGGTCGGAAGTTTCAATCAACAACATCCGGGTTAATCAATGAAGAAAAACGCCAGCATCTTTGTTGTCGATGATGAGGAAGAAGTCCGCAACCTCTTGAAGATCCTTCTTGAAGATGAGGGGTATGATGTCGAGACCGCCGTGGATGGCGACGATGCGATAGCCAAACTCGAAAAACGCGGGTATGACCTCTTGTTGCTAGATATCAAGATGCCGCTGATTAGCGGGTTCGACGTGTTGAAATTTGTTCGTGAACGTTATCCGCGCTCCAAGGTGATCATGTTGACAGCATTTGCGGAACTGGCGAATGCCATGGAATCCAAGTTCCTCGGCGCCGATGATTTCATCGGAAAACCGTATGACCCCAATGAAGTGCTGATGGCAATCGAGCGCATATTGAAGCAATAGGAAACCGGAATCGTCACTACAGTCCACGCCCGTCCATTTTGCGTCGATCAGGTGTATACACATATCTTATGACCAGAATACTCTTCGTTATACTCTCTTTTGCATTTCTTTCTTCCGGCTGTGTTCAACAGATTGCCATCAGCACGGTCGGCGGAATTGTGAATGACGGCTTTGGCGCGTTCACTGAAGAACAGGACCTCGACCTTGCCGAGAAGGCCCTTCCGGGAAATCTGAAACTCCTCGAGGTGATGCTCAAGAGTGATCCGGAGAACGAGGAGATCCTCTTGTTGCTCAGTCAGGGCTACAGCAGTTATGCCCTCGGGTTTGTCGAGGATACGGATCCCGAACGTGCACGGATTCTGTACCAACGCGGAGTCGAATATGCAATGCGGATTCTCCGTCAGAACGAGACGTGGCAACGTGCATTCGATGGTTCTCTTGATGCGCTCGGCGGCGAGATTGCGAAATTGGAGCGCAGTGATGTACCGGCGGTTTTTTGGGCGGCCTTTGGCCTCGGAAGTTATATCCAGCTTTCATTGACGGACCCGGAAGCTATTGCAGGGTTACCCAAGGCGGAAGCGATGATGAGGTTTGTTGCCGCGAACGATTCGACCTTCTATTATGGCGGCGCGCATGTTTTCTTGGGAACGCTCTATGGAAGCAGGCCGAAGATGCTCGGAGGCAATCCCGACCTCTCGCGCCAGCATTTCGAGACAGCGCTGCGGATCAACAACGGCAAGTTTCTTATGACGCAAGTCTACTTTGCCCGTTCGTATGCAGTCCAGACAATGAACGAAGCGCTGTTTGAAGAACTCCTTGCGCAAGTACATGACGCTTCTTTGGAGATCCTGCCGGAGTTTCGTCTCGCCAACGCCATTGCAAAGAGAAAGACAGAGTTATTACTGACGCGCAAGAGTGAGCTCTTTTAGCAACTTTCCGGTCCGGAGAAGGTTGAATAAGAGAGGTGGAGCCGGATTCAGTATTTAAGGAGTACAGACAGTGAAGGGTATGTATTGGTTCTTGATGTTCTCGACGGTTATCATTCTATGCGCCATGCCGGCGTCGTCCCAGGAATTCACGATCAAATTTGCATCGCTTGCGCCGGAGGGAAGCACCTGGCTGAATGTGATGCGGGAATATGATGCTGCGATAAGAAAAGAAAGCAACGGCCGACTCGGCTTCAAAATCTACGCGGGCGGTGTTCAGGGAGAAGACACCGACGTGCTGCGGAAGATCCGGCTGGGGCAATTACACAGCGCTGGTCTTACCGGGTTTGGTATCGGGTTGATCGCCCCAAAACTTCGCATTCTGGATGCACCCTTCTTGTTTGAGAATTACCGCGAAGTCGATCATGTCTACGCCCAGCTTGATCAGGAGTTCAGAAAAGCCCTCGATGACAACAACTATGTGTTGCTTGGTTGGGCCGAGGTGGGGTTCGTGCACATTCTGACCAATACACCTGTTCGCTCTCCCGCCGATATGAATGGTGTGAAGATGTGGATGTGGGAAGGCGATCCGATTGCCGAAGCGACATTCAAGTCGTTTGGTGTAACCCCGATTCCGCTTTCGCTGGTGGATGTTCTCACGTCGCTTCAGACCGGGTTGATCAATGGTGTCTACACATCGCCGTTGGCTGCTCTCGTTTTGCAGTGGCATACACGCGTAAAGTACATGCTTGATGTTCCTCTCGCTGATGCTTCCGGTGCCGTGGTTGTCTCGAAAAAAATGTACAGCTCGTTGCCGGCCGACTTGAAGGAGATACTTCTGCGTAACGGGAGGACATTCCTGTCGAAGTTGACTGCGAAGAGCAGGGAAGAGAATGCGAAGGCCATCGACGTCATGAAGAAATCCGGTATAGAGATTATCAAGGTGACTTCGGACAAGACACTGCTCGAATACCGTCAAGCGGGCAAATCCGCGCGTGCATCGCTGGTTGGTAAATTGTACGATCAGGCATTTCTCGACAGAATCGAGAAGACTGTAGCGGAAGTGCGGACAAAGACGACAGGGAAATGACACTCCTGCGATCACTCAACCGGCTGCTGTATCAGATTGAGTATGGGCTGCTGGTGGTCTTTCTTGGAGCGATGGTGGTGCTGGCCTTCGGGCAGGTGGTGTTACGCAACCTGTTTGATACAGGAATCATGTGGGCGGATCCTGTTATCCGCCATCTTGTCCTCTGGCTCGGATTTACAGGTGCGGCACTTGCCACATCCGATGATCGCCACATTAGTATCGACGCCATTTCCAAGTTTCTGTCACCGCGAGTCCGTCATGCCGTTCAAATATTCACCCACCTGTTCTCTACGGTGGTCTGCTACTATCTCGCCGCTGCCGCGCTGACATTCCTCATTGACGAAAAGGGTTCCGGGTCCGAAGTCTTTCTTTCCATTCCGACGTGGATGATATTGACGATCATCCCCTCCGGGTATGGAGTGTTGGGATTGCACTTCCTTACGAAATGCATGGAGAGCGTGCTGGCCGTGCTTGGCAGGGGGGAGAAGTAGATGGAGACATTTCTCATAGGACTCTTCCTGGCATTATTGGCCCTTCTCGGTGCCCCGCTCTTTACGATCATCGGCGCGGTGGCGCTTCTTGCGTTCGGCGCCGCAGGCATTGACTCATCTGCTGTAGCGGTGGAGTTGTATCGAATTGCCAGCAACGCTTCGCTTGTCGCCATTCCCCTGTTCACTTTCGCCGGGTACATGCTGGCGGAAAGCAAAACCCCCGTCCGTCTTGTGAACCTTGCGCGTGCATTGATTGGCTCAATACCTGGAGGACTCTCGATTGTAGCTCTGGTGACTTGTGCCCTCTTTACTGCGTTTACCGGCGCGTCGGGAGTCACCATTGTGGCATTGGGAGGGTTGTTGTACCCCATGCTATTGAAGGAAAACTATCCGGAGCGTTTCTCTCTCGGCCTGATTACCACATCCGGAAGTCTTGGCCTGTTATTTCCTCCGAGTTTGCCGCTGATCTTGTATGCTGTTGTTACCAAGGTCAATATCGACAAACTCTTTGCCGCAGGAATTGTCCCCGGTATATTGCTGGTGCTGATTTTGTCTTTGTACAGTGTGCAACAAGGAAGAAAACTCAGCGTAACGAAAACCCCCTTTGTGTGGCATCAAGCGATGCGCGCAATGCGCGAAGCGGCGTGGGAGCTTCCCCTGCCAGTGATCATTATCGGCGGGATATACTCCGGGTTCTTTACGGCGACGGAAGCAGCGGCAGTGACGGCTTTCTACGTTTTTGTCATTGAAGTCTTCATCTACAAAGACCTCAAGTTGTTCAAGGATATCCCGCGGGTGATGCGCGAGAGCATGTTGCTTGTCGGCGCTATCATGATGATCCTCGGGACGGCATTCGGCCTGACGAGTTACCTGATTGATGAAGAAGTGCCGATGAAGCTCTTTGCATTTACACAGACGTTCATATCAAGTCCCATCGTCTTCCTGATCGTTTTGAACGTTTTCCTCATCATCGTCGGGATGATGATGGATATTTTTTCAGCGATCATTGTTGTTGTTCCTCTGATCACACCGATTGCCGCTGCGTACGGAATCGATCCCGTACACCTCGGTATCATCTTCCTCACCAATCTTGAGATCGGGTATCTCACACCACCCGTGGGACTCAACCTCTTTATCTCCAGTCTGCGTTTTGACAAACCTGTGTTTACTGTCGTCCGGGCAACACTGGTCTTTATCGGTATTCTGCTGATCGCTCTTCTCATCATTACGTATGTTCCCGACCTGAGTCTCTGGCTGGTTCGCCTTCTGGACATACAATAGGTTTCTTGTTGCCTGACTTTTATCGCCCTATTTCGAGCTGATGCTCAAGCGATATGTCGTTTGTCCGCAATCTAACGATGTACCGGCCAGGTGGTAAAGGAGGTGATCCCGCGCTGACAATGTATGTTCCGGCCTGTTGTCCGGCATCGACGATGCGTCGTGCGTATCCCTGCGGATCGGTGGAGGAGAGAATATCGAGAGAAACATCAGAGGAGTGAGCGAGCCGGTATGCAACCAGAGGCAGGTTTCCCCAGTCATCAATGATCATTGCCGAGAGGGCTGTCGGCATGGAGAGTCGATCGTGCAGGTCGACCATTTCCTTGATGACTGCAGGCACGGGTACGGAAGGACTACTCTCGTTGTGTAGTCTGTCGAGTGCCGTTACTGCGTAGTAGTATCGCATACCGTGTGCACCTTTGAGCGTATCAATGTAATGATGTGCCGGAGCCGTCACCACAGAAATGAGCGCTTGGCCATTGTCGATGGGGATATCGGGAGTGTTCCATCGGTACACAGCAAACGATCGAGCCCCGTCGTTGTCTCGCGAAGACAATGGTGTCGTCCATTCAATATGGAAAACATTCGGCGCGGTTTCGGTGACCGCGACCGCGGCCGGTGGCGACGGCGGTGAAGCATCCTTCCATGGCATTGGCGGAATAAGGGCCGGAGAATCATACCGGTTGCCAAACATGTTCATTGCACTGATGTTCTCGAAACGAAAGTATGCCTGTCCGAGCGTTCCCTTATCGCGGGAAACATCGATCTGTTCCGGAATCTGTTCAAGTACCAACGGCTTGTACGCGGCGATGCCGGCGTACACATGCCGTCCGGCAGCGTTCTCCTGCCAGCCCTGAACGAGCGAGGTGAAATCCGGATCGTTCTTCGTCTCACCGATATCCCAGTAGATCTGGGGGACGAGGTAATCGTGTTTTCCCTTGCGCAGCCAACTCTGCGCGTCCTGGTAGTATGAATACAACGCGCCCCAGCCGTTCTTTCCGTTGCCGACGGAGAACACGCCGAGCGGAGCGGAGCCAACTTTGAGCATCGGTTTACGTGCCGTGGCGCTGTCGTAGAAAGTGGAAACGAATGCATCAATGTTCGCCCGGCGCCAGTCTCCCCGCTCCATTCCGTTACCGTATTTTCTATAGCTCTTGTCGTCTGCAAACTCTCTCCCCGGATACCGGATAAAATCGAACTGTATGCCGTCGATATCGTAGTTGCTTACCAACTCGAGCCCGACCTTTAGAAGGTATTCCCGCACCTCCGGAACACCGGGGTCAATCCACACTTCGCCGTCGGCAATGACGGTCCATTGTGGAAACGCCAGCACAGGGTGCGGAGGCGAGGTTCGGGGAATGGTGGTCTTCGGGCCACGGATTTTGAACACATTAAACCACGCGTGTACTTCCATGCCGGCGGCATGCGCCTCGTCGATAATGAACTTGAGTGGATCCCAGCCGGGGTCTCTGCCAAGTGTGCCGGTAAGGTTCTCCGCCCACGGCTCGTAGGTGGATCGATAATACGCATCGCCCCGTGCCCGCGCTTGGAAGAAAATCGTGTTGAAGTGCGCTGCTTTGAGCGCCCGTACCATTGCGCGGAGCGAGGCCTGTTGCTCGTTCCTGTCCCGGCTCCGGGGCCAGTCGAGACCTGCTGCAGTGGCAATCCACACGGCGCGTACTTCGCATTTGGGTGACGGCAGTGATGCGGACAATACGACAGGAAAACCCAATGCGAGAAGGAAATAAAGAAAAAGAAGTCGGATGCTCACAGTTTCTCAAGAGGAGATAAAAAATGCCCGAGCAATATACTCAGGCATTGAAGGAGAAGCAAGAAACTCTGCAGGATAATGAAGAGCCACACCAGTCCCACAGTCATCTTGAGCGGAGTCGAAAGATGCGCTGCGTAAGCTTCGCATCGGTGTCAACATTGGTGAGGATTTCAGGGTTCGACTTCGCTC
>CAZIHJ010000035.1:0-11941 GCA_964538485.1 uncultured Chitinophagales bacterium
TCGTTAATACTGCAGACCCCACGCGCGCAACGTACTCTTGCGACTCCGGTTGCTTCGCGCATCCGGCAAGACAGACACAGAACAGCGCAGCCCGCACATATTCAAACCAGAGGGTGATGTGCTCAGTTGTTCGGGGCAAACGCGTGTTTGAGAACCTCCTTGTACTCCACCACTGGATGTGCGACCTTCAATCCGTCAAGCCACTCGCGCTCCAGGCGCTTCGACTCATATTCCTGGAATGCACTTGAGACTTCTGTTCCGGCTTCTTCAAAAGTTTTTATGCGTGAAGGATCCTTCTTGTTCAGGCGGACAATATACCAGGAGTTCTGATACGAGAACGGCAAGGAATACTCTCCCGCAGTGAGAGAATCGGCATGTTGACTCCGCTCGTCGGTTGCCGGCGGCAGAACGGCGTGTTCTATCGGCCCGATCAATGGCCGTCTACCGGCAAGCTCAAGATCGACGCGTACATACATTGCGGCTGCGATACTATCGGACACTCCGCGCGCTGCCAGGCGTGTGGATGTGCTGAGACGGTTCTCGGCAACACGAAGCTTCTTGATGAGATGGTTCTTTATTGCCGAAAGCCGCGCGTTTGCAAGCCGGGCGCCCCGGGTTTTCGTATTGCCGGTTGTGTCATAGTGTGCTATGAGGTTCAGTTTCAGTTCGGTTTCTGCCTGGAGCGCTTTGGCCACGGCGGCCAACACCTTGACCGTTTGCGCAGAAAGGGAAGAAGAACCGCTTTTGAAAATCGTCTGATAGCTCTTCGGTTGATTCAGTCGGGCCGAATCTTCAGCGGCGAGCCGTTCAAATGTTTCACCACGAACGAGCCGGGCGCGGAACGCCTGAGCGGCCGAATCATTTGTCACCTTCAAAGCGCTGAAGTCCACGCGGTCCGGAAATTTGAATTTCTCCTTGTTCTGCCCATGATACAGCCGGAGAGCGGAATCAGACACCGCAATTCTGTTCCAGACACGATCCTGTTCAATCTGATAGAGGAGGATCCCCTCGGTGTATTCCTTCATGATGGCACCAAACTCCGGGTGCTCGCGTTCGATGGATTCAGACTTGACCTCATAGACAAGCTGTTCGCCGACCTTGTCCAGTGAAGAACGGATGGAGGCAGGACGCAACGGTGTGTTTGTCATGTCGGGTCGGTTCTTGATGATGCCGACAACACTGTCCACGGAAATTGAGCGCGATGTGAACTTGAACATCGGCGCCCGACCGAGTTCGGATGGAATACCTGTGAACCACGAGGTGTCCCGTGTGGAGGTATTCGTATCAAGCGAAGCGATAAATTGGGAAACGACGGCCTCATTGAGCGAATACCCTGTTTCCCGCTTCAAGCGGTCAAGATATTTGTTATAATCATCCTGAAATCCGGTCTGCTGATACAATTGGCGATATTCGGCCTGGGACTCTTCAAAGGTCTTTGGTGGCTTTGCATCCACGCACTTGATAATATGATAGCCGTAAATCGTGCGGACGATATCCGAAACCTGCCCCGGCTTCATTTCCACAGCCACCTCATCAAATGCTTGCACCCAGCGTCGACGCGTAAACATGCCGAGGTCTCCACCGCGCGCCGCCGATCCGGGATCTTCTGAATTGCGCTGGGCCAGCATGGCAAAATCCACACCCGCTTTGATGCTGTCCTGAATGGCTTTGATTTTCATGTATGCGGCAAGTGTGTCTTCCGGCGTCGGGTCTTGCTTCTCAAAGCGAATCATGATGTGGCTGGATTGTACCTCGCCCGGTGCGGGCTTGCGCTTAATAACTTTGATGATGTGAAGACCAAATTGAGTGCGGATGGGAGTGGAAGATACCTCACCCACCTTCATTGCGTAGGCGGCATCTTCAAATGCGGGTACCATCTGACCTCCGGTGAAATAATACAGGTCACCCCGATTCTGCTTGGCCGATGGATCCTGCGAATACTCCACGGCGAGACTGTCGAAGCTGGCCCCCGCCTTCAACATGCGAATAACGTCATACGCTTTTGTGTATGCAGCAGCGGAATCCTCCGGCGTTGCTGTTGGCGCAAGGGTAAACAGGATATGGCTTGCCCTGATCTCCTCCTGTCGTCGCTGGAAGATCTTCTTTATCCCCGGCGCAGTGACTTCACGATCAGTCAGGTAGGATGCTGTCAGACTTCCCTTGTACTGCTTGATCTCGTCCTTGACTTCCGGACGTCGGTCAAGTCCTTGCGTGTATGCATCGGCAAGCTTCAATCTGAAGTTTGTCATTAGCCCGAGGAATTTCTCCCGTTCTTCCATGGTGGAGCTTGCCGCCTGTTCACGGCTGCCGTTGCTCTTGATGTACAGATTTTCGTAATCGCCGAGGGTGATCGGTGTTTCCCCGACCCTTGCCACCAGCATATCACTTGTTTTGGGGGAGCATCCGGAGAGGAGGAGAAAGAGAGAACCTAAGGTGAGTATACGTGTAGTCATTGAGTTCAGATGAGATGCAACCATACCGCTTACACTCCATTATTGATGATACAGACAGGAATTTCGAGGTTTTTGGTCACTCAGTGTAACCAAAAGGGGGTTGAAAATCAAGGAGTTATGAGGTATTGGCCGCGGTGGAGGCCAGGGCCATCGCGTGTTCGAGAAAACAAACAGGGTGGTTAAACGCGGATGTCTAAATGCGCGACAACGCGGTTGCGAAATCCGTTCTCAAGTCCCGTATATCTTCCACACCAACAGAAATTCTAATCATACCCGGAGCGACAGCGTTACTCTCCAATTCCCTCTTCGTCATGTTGATGTGTGAAGAATACACGGGGATGCTGACAAGCGTCTCCACCCCTCCAAGGGACATGGCATTGACCGCAATTCTGAGGGAGTCGCACACTCTCGCCGCAGCACGCACGCCCCCTTTAACTTCTATCGTTACGACTCCTCCGAAGCCACGCATCTGCTGTCGTGCAATCTTATGCTGGGGGTGAGAGGGGAGTCCGGGATATATCACACGGACAATCTTCCGTTGCTTCTGAAGGAACTGTGCGAGCGAGAGGGCATTTTCATTCTGGCGCTGGACGCGTAAAGCAAAAGTTTTTAAGCTGCGAAGAAGGAGCCACGCCGCAAACGGGTCAGCCGATCCGCCGAAGTATTTGAGCTGAGTGTGCACACCCCTGATGAAATTCTTTGTTCCAGCAACAACCCCGGCGAGAATATCACTATGACCGCCGAGGTACTTCGTGCCGCTTTCGAGAACCACGTCAACACCCAACGAGAAGGGATCCTGATTCAGGATGGTTGCGAATGTATTATCGCACATAATGGTGATCTTCGTCCGGAGGCGCTTCTCCGCGCGCCGCGTTTCCCTAACGAGCGATTTAATGTCCACAATTCCGAGTGTCGGGTTGGTCGGCGTTTCAAGATACACAACCCTCGTGCGCGGTGTAGCGAGCCTGCCAATATCGGGCAGCGCGTCCGGATGTACGTAACGCACATCAATATGATGATCCGGGAGGATATCACGGAAGAACCGGTACGTTCCTCCGTACAATCCCGGAGTGCTGATGATATTATCGCCGGCCTTTGTCACCGAGAAAATTGCGGACGTAATGGCTGCCATGCCTGATGAGAACAACAGTGCGCTCTCAGCGTTCATCATCAGCGCAAGGCGATTCTGGGCTTCGCGGACTGTCGGGTTGTGGTAGCGGGAATAGACATAGACATTCGGATCGCCCTTGGCATATCTGATTGCGTCGCCGGAATTGGCAAAGCGGTACGTTGACGTTTGCACCAGCGGTGGTGCGACCGGGCCCTGATAAGCATGCAACGAGTTGCCATGAATGGCTTTTGTGGCCACAGACATTGAATGCGGAGAGATCTTTTTGCGCATCATTGGGTTATCCTGATGTCCGTGAATGTTGGAGGTGATACGGCAACAATGCAGCGTAGATCGTTGAATGGACCGGTGTCGGGATGCCAAGCTCCCTGCCGTAACGCACCACTGCGCCGGAGAATGCTTCAATCTCAAGCGGTTTATGGTGAACGAGATCGTGATACATTGATGAACGGTTGCCGTTGGAGCGTTTGATCGTTTCAAATATATGATCAATGTAATCGGATTCTAGGGTGATGTTCTTGGCGTGTGCAATTGTCATTACTTCATGCATTGCACTTTCAAGAAGTCTTCGCGTTGGTTCGACGCCGAGAATTTCGCCGAGGGTCAAGCGGGTCATCGCGGTGAGTCCACCCACGGCTGAAATGAAAATGAACTTCTTCCAGATATCTGTGCGGATATCGTTGCTGAACGTTGCGTTGATTCCCGCGGCAACCATGACATCGCGTATCTCCGTTCCGCGCGCTGTTGTTCCTGCTGTCGATGCTGATAGAGCGCCGAAGATGATTTTGCGCGGGCCGCCGGTTTCGGTGATTTCCCCCGGGGCGGTGATGCTGGAATAAATGTACGATACGCCACCCCACACGCCTCCTGTGGGAATGATTCCCCGGATCGTTTCTTCGTTTTCGACACCGTTCTGCAAACTGATAATGATTGTGTGGGGTGAGAGTATGGGAGAGAGTCGCGTCGCTGTCACCTCGGTACCGTAGGATTTCACACAGAACAACACAACGTCTGCTGGTCCGATGAGACTGTAATCATCAGTCATTCTTCCGGGCGGTACGACGAATTCTCCGTCGCTTGCGCGAACCCTGAGACCGTATGCCTTCATTGCCTTTAAGTGCGCCCCGCGCGCAACAAACCAAACGTCAGCGCCACTCCGCGCAAGCTTGCCGCCAAAATATCCGCCCACTCCCCCCGTGCCGACAACAACGAATTTCATGATTGCTCCGCGCCGGGCAGTGCCGGCTCAGCGAAGATCACCTTCTCACGTTCTATCACCACTGTTCCCGGCGGCGCTCCTTTGGGCTTTCGGACATACTTTTTTTCGGTCATCGCGACCGGTACCATCTTAGCGTTCTTCATTTTACTGTAGTATGCGGCGATGCCGGCCGCTTGTTCCCGCGCCCTCTTGTTTGGCTCACCCTTACCCGACGCCACCTTCAACACAACATGTGATCCACTGGACCCACGCGCATGAAACCAGAGATCGTTTGGCTTCGCATATTTCATCGTGAGCAGGTCGTTGTTCTTGCTGCTCTTTCCCGCCCAGACCTCGAATCCCCCATCCACCGTGAATACGCGAAATGGCAGTTGTTCCCGTTCCTTGCCCTTGATATCCAGTCCGAACTGCTCCAGTTCATTCTGATGATCCTTCATGAACACCTTCATCTCGTCGTGTGACTGTACTTTGTCAAGCTCTCCGAGCAATTCTTCCGCAACGCGAACCTTGGATCGGAGATCGTCAAGTCGCGAGTTGCTCTGTATGCGCGTTGCCCGGGCAGTTTTTGCCTTATCAAAGAACCGTTGAGCATTCTCCGTCGGCGAGAGCCGCACATCCAATGTCATCGTGACTTCGCCCTCGTCATCACTCAGGCTTGCCGCCTTGATTCCCCTTGTCAGTACATGAAGATGCGAGAGAATTAATCTCCCGTTTCGCTCGTACTCTTGTTCGCGTGAGCCGTTCTTGCTTTCAACCTCAAGAGCAGCAATTGTTCTGCGCGTCTTTTCCAGCGAGAGCCTGAGCGGCCCGACAATTCCTGCCGTGTCCTGATGAACACTCTCCACTGAAGAGCGTCTCGTAAGAAAGAACCGTACCGCCTGACTGATGCTGTCAAATTGTTTCGGAGCGGCGTTCAGGATATGATGCAGTGGAATGATCGACAGTGCAACAGGACGCTCTTCGTTTTTGTTTTCAACGTACACAAGCGGAACGGGAGAAGCAATTTGTGAGCGGATCTCTGCGAGTCCGCTTTTTATCCTCACGATTTCCTCGCGGGCCAGGGAAAGCGCAGGGGTCGCAGGAGCGATGTTTGTCCTGTGCCACAACTCGCGCAAGAGGGTTGGACCGAGGTTCGGATACATCGACTTGAGCAACTCACCGGCACTTGATGCTGACGACGAGAATGCTGAATCAATCAACGTTACGTCGGCGATGGCGGGTGCCTCTGGTCTCGGTTGATGCTGAATACCAATATTGCGCGCCGGGTTTTGGAATGCACCAACGATCATCAACGTTTCGTTCACCAGAAGGACATTGGATTTCGCACTGAAGAACAATGCATAAAGACAATTTCCATTGTCGAGCTCAATTCTTAATACACGGTCGGACGGGTGCATGGTTACGGAGCGTACTTCGCTCCCCACAGAACCCGACAGCACATCTACCGTATTCCTGCGAGCCCGCAAATAGGACGGCTGAAGGTAACATGAGCCGAATTGTGGTCGACAGAGGATAACGAGGGCAGGAGCTTCTCCGAACTGAATGACCAGTTCGTCCTTCTGCTGGGTAAATACCCCGGTGATCCTCTTTCCACGGACTTCTGCGTTGATGTCGGAGGCGAGCCAGGATAGCGTATAGTAATTACTTAGCATGGATGTTATCAACAATATATTGAAAAGCGCTCATTTTGCCAACGAGGCACGGGTTTGATGTTGATAAGTTGTTGATTCAGGTGTTTGAAATCTGTGCGAAAGTTTCAATTGCAACTCCTTCTTGTATTGCTTAATTTGATACTCCTAACCAAGTAAAGAGGATGTATGATAGCCAGCATGACCGGCTACGGCCATGGACTGGCCGCCCGGGCAGGCATTACTGTCACCGTTGAAGTCAGAAGTGTCAACAGCAGGTTTCTGGAAGTTACCGCCCGCCTTCCCCGATCCCTCTCGATTCGCGAAAACGAGGTGAGAGAGATCATAAGGAAGCGCGCCTCGCGCGGTAAAATCACGCTATTGGTGAGCGTGGAACGGGAAACCGCAAATGACCTTCCTCTAAAGATTAATGTTCCTGCGGCAAAGGCGTACTATAAACTTCTGAGTCAGTTGCGCAAGAGTGTAAAGCTCCGCGAGCCCGTAAAGCTCGAGCACCTGTTGCGGTTTTCGGAAGTTATTGAAACACAGGAAATTGACAACAGCGATGATGGAGAGTGGGAGATTCTTCAAGAAGCCCTCGGCCAGGCGCTCGAGAACCTGTCCGCGATGCGCATGCAAGAGGGTGGAGAGTTAAAGAAGGACTTTGTACGGCGGATCAATTCACTGGAACAGACGATCGGGACCATTGAAACATTGTCGCGCGAGCAGTTACCCAATGAACGTACGCGACTGAGGGAAAGAATCCAGCAACTGTTGGAAAATCAATCTGTGGACGAAGGACGCCTCGAACTTGAAGTGGCCATGCTTGCCGACCGTCTTGATGTAACAGAGGAATGCGTTCGCTTCAGAAGTCACAATAAATTCTTCCTTGAAGCCCTGAACAACGGCGAACCCGCCGGCAGGAAGTTGAATTTCCTTGTTCAGGAAATGAATCGCGAAGTCAACACGATCGGATCGAAGTCAAGCGCCTCGGAAATTTCCCATCTTGTTGTGGGGGTGAAGGAAGAGCTGGAGAAAATCCGGGAGCAACTGCAGAATATCGAATGAGTCATGGCGCCGGGTAAGCTCATTGTTCTCTCCGCACCAAGCGGTTCCGGCAAAACGACTATTGCCCGGGAAATCATGCGACGCAATCCATCGCTCGGGTTCTCGGTCTCTGCGACCACGAGGGTGAAGCGGGACAGCGAAATTGATGGCGGGGATTATTTTTTTCTTACCCCCGGTGATTTCAAGCGGAGAGTTGATGCCGGGGAGTTTGTTGAGTGGGAGGAGATGTACGGCAACCTCTATGGCACACTCAAGTCGGAAGTAGATCGGGCAATCTCGCACGGGCGCCACTTGCTGTTCGATGTCGATGTAAAAGGGGGGCTGGCAATAAAAAAATTGTTCCCTTCGGCGCTTCTCATTTTTATTGCTCCGCCATCCGTGTCGGCATTGCATGACCGGTTGCTGGGGCGACGTACGGAAAACGAAACCACTCTTGCCCGGCGTCTCGACCGCGTGCCGATGGAAATGGAGTTGGGAAAGGGATTTGATCGTTGGATTGTGAACGATAACCTCGATGACGCAATAGCCGGGGTCGACAGGATTGTGAAAGAGTATTTACATTCATCACACACAGGAGCAAGCAATGGCAATCAAGCCAATTGATATTGAGGTGTTTTCCGGGCACGCCAAGAATGTTCACGAGGCAATCGTCGCGGTGTCAAAGCGTGCGCGCCAGGTGAACGAAGAAATAAAGATCGAGTTCAACCAGCGCATCGAACTCGTGGCCCCGAAACTGGAGACCGAGAACGAAGAGAACGACATCAATCCGGATCAGTTGAAGGTGAGTCTCGAATTCGAAAAACGCCCGAAACCAACCGATACGGCACTTGACGAACTGATGGCGGGTAAGCTGCAATGGCGGTACAAAGAAAAAGAAGTTGTTCCCGCCCCCGCAGCGGAGGAATCTGCAGAGGAAACAGACGACACCGAAGAATAATCGTCGGGCATGTTGCGTGGCAAACACATAGTGCTGGGCGTTACCGGAGGTATTGCGGCGTACAAGAGCGCCTGGTTGGTTCGCGAACTGATAAAAGCCGGAGCTGATGTCCAGACGGTCATGACACAGAACGCCACCCAGTTTGTTACGCCACTTACGCTGTCCACACTATCCAAACGTGAGGCCATCGTCGGCATGTTCCCCGCTTCTCCGGATCAAACGACCGATAAATGGACGAAGCACATCGACCTTGCGCTCTGGGCGGATATCATGTTCATCGCGCCCGCTACCGCCAACACCATTGCAAAAATCGCTCACGGCATTGCTGATGATTTTCTTACAACACTGGTGCTTGCTCTCCGCGGTCCGTTAGCCCTGGCCCCCGCAATGGATGTTGATATGTACGCGAACGAGACGACGCAACGTAACATTGACTCGCTTCGCCAGTCAGGTTGCCACATTTTGAATCCTGAGGAAGGCGAGCTTGCAAGCGGATTGTCCGGACCGGGGCGCCTGCCGGAGATTGACCGCCTCGTGAAGTTTGTCGATGGTGTTCTTGAGAAAGTCCACCAGGACTTGAAGGGACGGAAAGTGCTGGTAACCGCCGGTCCAACGCACGAGCCGATTGATCCCGTACGGTTCATTGGAAACCGGTCGTCCGGGAAAATGGGTTTTGCCCTTGCTGGCGCGGCCTCACAGCGGGGCGCCGAGGTGACGCTTGTCAGCGGGCCGGTCGGGTTGAACACTCCGCGCAATACGCGACGCGTGAACGTGGAAACGGCAGAGCAAATGAAAGCTGCGGTGGAGAAAGAGTTTCCCGGTTCCGACTTGGTGGTGATGTCTGCAGCAGTTGCGGATTTTTCCCCCGTACATGTTGCAACCGCCAAAATAAAACGGGAGACCTCCACAGGCGACGGAATGCATCTCGAATTGAAAAAGAACCCGGATATTCTCCGGGGACTTGGCGAAAAAAAAACAGGCCAGGTGCTCGTTGGCTTTGCGCTCGAAACTTCCGACGGCGTCGCCAACGCGAAAAAGAAACTCTCATCAAAGAATCTTGACCTAGTAGTTCTGAATACCGCGGGCGAAGAGGGTGCCGGGTTCGGCACCGACACCAATATCGTTACCGTCATAGCACCCGATGGCACCATCGAGACGCTTCCCAAAATGTCCAAGTATGATGTTGCGCATGAGATTTTGAACAGGGCAGTTCCCCTGCTGAAATAACCGAGCTGTTTTTTTATTTTCCATTCGTATCGCTTCCCATGGCCGACGACATTCCCAACACTGGCCGTTCCGCAACAGACATTCTTCGTGACGTTGAATACCTGTTGAAACAGGAACGTGAGGTCTTTGGAGAAATGCTCCTCGTTGAGCAATCATCGTTATCACCAAAATCTCAATCCGGCATGCCTGCAAAGAGTCCCGCCCCTTTGAACGAACCCTCACTGTTTGAACGTCCCGCGACAGTTACGCCCGCGATTGTCCATGAATCATCGGGAACGGCCGGCTCGCTGTCAGAGTTCAACAGTCAGATTTGCACCTGCATGAAATGCGCGCTTGGCAAGACGCGAACGAAGTTTGTATTCGGCGTCGGGAATCCCAACGCAACTCTCATGCTAGTCGGAGAAGCGCCTGGGGCTGATGAAGATGCACAGGGTGAGCCGTTTGTCGGGCGGGCAGGACAGTTACTCAACAAGATTCTGGAAGCAATACACTTCAAGAGAGAAGAGGTATTCATCTGTAATATTCTGAAGTGCCGCCCACCGAACAATCGGAAGCCGCAGCCCGAAGAGGTGGAGCAGTGCATTCCGTATCTGAAGAAACAAATCGAACTGGTGAGGCCGAAAGTGATCTTGTGTCTGGGGCTCACGGCAGCGGAGAATCTGCTTGGTACAACGGAGAGTTTGGGCAAGCTGCGTGGTCGCGTGATGCAGTATGAAGGGATTCCGCTGATGGTCACCTACCACCCGGCAGCGCTGCTGCGCAATCCGAACTGGAAGCGCCCGGCATGGGAAGACGTGCAAGCGGTACGGAAACTCCACGACGAACTTATTATGAAACAGCTATGAATGTTAAATAGGGAAGCATGATGGAAGCTGTAATTCGAAGAGGAATAGACCTTGTGGTGGATCGGCCGGAAGGACGCATCCCGCCACAGGCAGTGGAAATTGAAGCCCAGGTGATTGGCGCCATGTTACTGGAACGCGAAGCGATCGCCCGCGTCATCGAGGTGCTGGATGAAGACGCCTTCCATGCAGACTATCATCGAAAGATTTATCAAGCCATCCTCGCGATGTTCGACCGCTCGGAGCCGGTCGACACCATCACGCTTGCCGAAGAACTCCGCCGGCGCGGCCATCTGGAGTTGATCGGAGGAGAAGCATACCTCGTTGAATTAACGATGAAGGTAACGTCCGCCGCCAACGTGGAGTATCACGCGAAGATTGTGCTGGAAAAATCGCTGATGCGCAACCTGATCACTGCGACCTCAAGCGTTACTGTGCGCGCGTATCAGCCAACGGAAGACGCATTCGATCTATTGGACGAGGCGGAGCAGGCGATCTTCCAGATTTCCGAGAAGCGGTTGAGAAAGAGTTTCGTTTCAATGCACAAAGCCGTGCATGACACCATCGAGATGCTGGAGAGCATTCACGGAAAACACAGCGGTGTTACCGGAGTTCCAACCGGCTTCCGCGATCTTGACACTCTTACGGGCGGATGGCAAAGTTCCGACCTGATCATCATTGCCGGGCGACCGAGTTCCGGCAAGACAGCGTTTGCACTTTCTCTTGCGCGTAACGCAGCGATGCACAGCGACAAACCAACCGGCGTGGGAATCTTCTCGCTTGAAATGTCCACGCAACAACTTGTCATGCGTTTGCTTTGCGCAGAGGCGAAAGTGGATGCGCATGCTGTGCGCACAGGCCGTTTACCTGAGGACGACTGGAAGAGACTAAGCATCGCTGCCGGTCGCCTCACCAACTCCAATATTTTTATTGATGACTCGGCATCACTCGGCATTCTTGAACTGCGCGCCAAAGCGCGGCGGTTGAAGGCAGAGCGTAACATCGGTATGCTGGTGGTGGACTATCTGCAATTGATGCAGGGACCCAAGGCCGCGGAAAGCCGTGAGAAGGAAATCTCCGCCATCTCGCGTTCACTCAAAGCGCTTGCAAAGGAATTGAACGTGCCAGTGATCGCGCTGTCACAGCTCAGTCGCGCAGTGGAAAGCCGCAACGACAAGCGTCCCATTCTTTCCGACCTTCGCGAATCGGGTGCCATCGAACAGGATGCAGACGTTGTCGCCTTTGTGCATCGCCCCGAAATGTACACCGACCCGAACTCCGATGACTTCCGCGAAGTGGCGGGTCATGCGGATATTATTGTCGGAAAACAGCGGAACGGTCCGATTGACGACGTGAAGCTGGCGTTCGTTCACAAGTATGCGCGCTTCGAGAATCTCGCGCCCATGTCATTCGATATGCTTCCCGCAGGGCCGGATGA
>CAZIHJ010000035.1:12041-13964 GCA_964538485.1 uncultured Chitinophagales bacterium
GCTTCGAGAATCTCGCGCCCATGTCATTCGATATGCTTCCCGCAGGGCCGGATGAACAGCCATTCTAAGATAATATCTTCGCGACGCGAGTTTCTCAAGACGGCGATCCTCCTTGCCGCAGGATCGGTGGTGTACCGTCAGCGTGCTTTTGCAGCGCCCCACGTGAGTGATGACGAGTGGATAGTTGCAGCGAAATTCGCCCTGGCTAAGAAGGAAGCACTCGGCGAGCGACCCATTGGCGAAGTGATGACAGCGCTCGGGGCATCGTTTATCGGTACACCTTACGCGGCAAATACGCTCGAACCTTCCGGCGATGAACAGCTTGTTATCAACCTCCGTAGCCTCGATTGCGTGACGTTTGTCGAGAACACTCTCGCACTTTCTCGCTGTATGAAGTCAAAGAAAACGGATTTTGGAACATTCAAGGATCAATTGCGTTTGATTCGGTACCGGGACGGGGTGCTCGACGGATACACAAGCCGGCTCCACTACTTCTCCGAATGGATTCAGAACAACGGGAAGAAGGGGATTGTAAAGGATGTCGCGCAAGAACTTGGCGGCGAGGAGTATCCAAAGAAGATCACGTTCATGTCATCCCACCGCGCATCGTACAGGCAATTGAAGGACGACGCGGTTCACGAAGGCATCCGGAAGATCGAAGACGCGCTCAATACACAAACCCGGTATTTCATTCCCAAGGAGAGAGTGGAGAGTCTTGAAGCAGGCTTCAAAAACGGCGACATCATTGCCATCACCACAACCATTGACGGACTGGATGTTTCGCACACGGGTTTGGCGTACCGCGAAAACGGCATACTCAAATATCTCCACGCCCCGCTCTCCGGCGGTGCTGTACAGATCAGCGGGAGTCCATTATGGGAATATCTCGCACGGAACAAAAAGGCAACCGGCGTGATGGTTGCGCGCTCTCTTGAGCCATAAAATATTATTCATACCTACAACATGAAAGGCCACAACATGAAACACATAACAACGCTTCTTGCGCTGATGGTGTTTGCGACTTCGTCGCTCTTTGCACAGGGAATGTATTGGGAGAGTATGACCACGACAAAAACCTCTGATGCCAAGGGACCGGTTACGAAGTACTATTACATGCCGAAGAAATTCAAATCGGTGGACGAAGGTCAAACCGCCATCATGCGTCTCGACAAAGAGCTGATGATCCTTGTTGATCACGAGAAGAAAACCTACTGGCAGATGACGTTCGATGAAATGGAATCCATGATGAAGAACATGGGAGGCCAGATGGATGAAGCGATGAAGATGATGGAGAAGGAAATGGCCGGCATGGATCCCGAGCAACGGAAGATGGTGGAGCAGATGATGGGAAAGAAAATGGGCGGAGGTAGCCAGGAAGCAGTGGAGGTGGATAAAAGCTCCGACACGAAGAGCATCAGCGGGTACAAGTGTACGAAGTACACCCTGAAGCAGGGCGACGATGTGATGGCAACCGTGTGGGCAACAAAGGATCTTTCCAGCTCGGAGGCCATGCGCAAGGAGCTGGACGAGTTCGCAAAGCGCATGTCCGCCATGATGCCGAAGGGCATGGAAAACATTGTGAAGAAGTCCATCAACACGATTGACGGCTTCCCGATCCAGACCGAGATGAAGGGCGGCTCGTTGATGACCGTAACGAAGATCGAAAAGACCTCCGTTGCAGCAAGTGAGTTCGAGGTGCCGAAGGGGTACACCAAAGAAGACCCGCCGATGATGGGCAAGCCGGAGAGAGAGTAACCGCATATAACGGCAGAGCGAATTCACGAGGCAGACTCACAGGTCTGCCTTTTGTTTTTCAATATCGTACCATTTTTCAAAGCCCTTCTCTGATATCCATTCTTGTTTCTCCCCCCAAACTTCTCTATATTTTCCGCAATTCAAACAATACCAAGAGCGGAATGCCCA
>CAZIHJ010000035.1:14064-29908 GCA_964538485.1 uncultured Chitinophagales bacterium
CCCAAACTTCTCTATATTTTCCGCAATTCAAACAATACCAAGAGCGGAATGCCCATCCAACATTCATTTCTTCCTTACCTGCTCGTTTGTTGTTGTGCCGTCCTTTCCTGTAGCAGAGAAATCCCGCCAGAGCAAAAGCAAGCCGACGCTCTTCTCAGCAAAGCCCGCGACTCCTTCGAGCGAAAGCAATACCATGAGGCGCGCCAGATGCTCTGGTCTGCGAACCAGCTTGATGTGCAACTCGCACGGGCTCCCCAGTTAGCAGAGGAATATGAGTTGCTGGGAAACATTTACGCCGCAGGAGCATCATTCGACAGCGCAATGTTACTCTACGCTCGGGCCATAGAGCAATACAAGGGGCTGGCCGACAGGAACTCCGCAACATCGCTTATCATCGAGACCTCCCTTCTCTATAGAAAGATGGGGAATGAACGCAAAGCCCATGCAAGGCTGACCGAAGCGTTGCGACTTGCGAGGGTGTTCAAGGATTCCACGGGGACACACAAACTCTTGTGGGCGCTGGTGCCCAACGCACGCGCTCTTGATCTGCAACAGGAAGAATCCGCATACCTGGCCGAGTTGCTGAATGGCGCGCTTGTACGCAATGACCTCGTTGAGCAGACACGGATCCACTCCGAGACAGGGATCTCATTTCTCATGCACGGCAACCATGGTCGTGCAGAAGAGAGCTTCCTTCGAGCATTGACATTTGCCGAACAGTCCCGCGATTCCCTGCTTGCCATTGACGCACTCTATCGGCTCGCGATGACTCACGCATATGCCGGGAAGATCGAACAGGCATTCGAGACATATACCGAGGCACTGCGGAGGACCGATATCACCCGCAATGCCCAGCGGTTGCGTCAAGAGATGTTGATGCGTGTCGGCAATACCTATCTCAAGCGTTCTTTGTCTGCGGATGCTGCACGCTTTTATCGTGCTGCACTCGCCAGTGCCGTTCAACTTGGCGATAAGCTTAGCGAGGGCTATTGTTTTATTCAGCTTGGCCATTGTGAAGCACTTGGTGCAGGTGGAATGGACGCCGCAGCAAAGAGCTATACCTCGGCGCTCGAATTGTTTGCCAACGTCCATTATGCACGGGGGTTTGCATACGCCCTGCAAAGTCTGGGGTACAATGCTCAACGAATGAACAAGCATGCCGAGGCACTGGAGTACTACAAAAAAGCGATCGAGCAAGCCGAGCAGGTTCATGCATCACAGCCGTTTGACGAGCTGTTCTCCGAATGCGAGCAGGCATACGCGGAGGCCGATGTTGACTCACCTTATGACAATATGATTGAGCTCTCACTTCAGTTGGGACGTACTGAGGAGGCCTTCTGGTATCTTAGCAGGAAAAACGGTGCGGCAACAGCCCGGGCATTAAGCGCACTGGAGATTTCGGGGGGAGATTCCTCCGGGCTTGAAACATACATTCATGCAAGAGGCGCACATATTGGCGGTGAACGACTACTCGCTACACTCCTTGCGGCGGGTCCACGTGAGCAGGCAATGTACAAGGATATTGTAGAAGAGGTCGAACGAAGCTCCAGAAGCATGGATGAGGCCTCAGCCAATGTTGTTCAGTCGAACAGTGCGCTGGAATCGGTGGTGCGCATCGTCGGTTATGGGAGCGCGGAAGTCCGGAAGATGCTGGCTCCGGGTACGGCCCTCATTGCGTATGCGTCAACCAGACGAACATTGTATGCTTTCGTCGTTACCCCAAACCGGTTTTCTGTTCAACTGGCAGCGGTCGAAAGAACAGCCCTTGCGGCATCGGCGGCCGAGTTTGCATCGCAGTTACAACAACGGGTTATGCTGGAGGATTCGGTCGAGAGCCAGCAACGAACACTGAACCGCCGCATCAATGAACTGACTGCGCTGTTGTTCAGTCAGCTTATCCGGCCGATTGAACAGGACATTGCAGGCGCATCGCGTCTACTGATGCTGATGCCGGAAGAACTTGAGCACGTGCCGGTACACGCATTGCGTCGAGCGGTCTCGCGGTCTGTGGCGTCCTATGTTGCGGAACGGTTCATCGTCAGGTACCTGCCATCGCTGAGTGCCCTTGCGTTGGCCAATATTCCGCTTCGTGCAGAACGGCAAGTGATCGGGCTCGGCCATGCAGGCGCCACAGCATGGGATGTTGAGTATGAACTTCGCGACATTCGTGCCTTTTATAAAGAGGCAAGACTCTTCTTCGGCGAACAGGCGACGCTCTCCGCATTGCGTGACGCACGTGCTGATGTTGCGCACCTTGCTCTGCAGGTTCTCTTCAGTCGGAATTCCCCGCAGAATTCCTCCATCCTCTTTTCTGATGGGAATTCCGGCACAACAACGAAACCGGTACAGTGGGGTGAGTTGAGACGGTTGCCCGCGTTCGGAGCAATCGTGTTCTCGGATCTTGGTGGGAATGCAACGATGCATCATGCCACACTCGCACATACACTTCTGATGACAGGAACCGGGGGAGTGCTGTTGAATTCCTTCACGCCATCGCGTAAGAGCAAGAAGTACTTTGGGGAGGCCTTCTACACGGCGTTGTTGGCCGGTGTGGATATGGAGACGGCAGTGCATCAGATGCAGCTTGCCATGATTAAAAGTCCGGAATACTCCGCTCCTCACACGTGGGCGCCATTCTTCCTCTGGGGAAAATAAAAAGGGTGAGGTTGGTATCCCTCACCCGTGATTCAACAAGCATTGATACGTGATCCTTATCGCCGTTCGATGGTGACACTCCCCAAACCCGATTCGACCCGGACATTCATTCTTCCTTCCGCCGTGGTGTAATTGTCCGTGACGTAAAGGTTCTCCCCTGTCTTGCGGAAATCCTCGTCGCAATAAATTCTCGAAACCCATGTTTCATTGTAAATAATCTGCGCACCAACATCTTCGGGAACGATCACTTTCACCGAGCCAAGACCCACCTCGACGTCAACATCGACTTCGTTATGAATGCCACCACTGAAATCCAGGGTTGCCGTTCCGACACCACCCTGAAACCTGAATCGCTTGAAGTTCGCGTTGCCCAAACCCTGTCCGATGAATTTGCTCAAGCCGGACTCAATATTGATGTTGTCAACTACCGTGGTGTTGGGACGATCGAATCCGAGGAAAACATCGCTTGCCCCCGTTGTCAGGTTAAAGTCCTTTACCTGCAGTCCGGACAGGATGAACTCGCCTTTGCCGACCCCGAGTTCTATATCAAACGAAATCGGCAGAGCGTCACTGAAGCGCAAGAACCAATTCGCGCTCTCGAAATTGTTGACAACAAAGACGCCTTTCTTTTCCTCGCCGTCATCAGCAGGCTGTTCGCCGAGGGTCATGTCGAGGTATCCGATGCGACTTCTGATATTGTATGAAACATCGAGTCGTGAGTCTGCTGCAGTTCCCGGATCGGCATCCACCGTCATGATCTTTTCCGATTCACCTCGCCGGATCATTACTTTGCCCCAGCCCGAGGTCAAGACCACGTTGAGTTCGCGCTCTGTTGTTCTCCCGATTTCCTTGTGCGCCGGCTCGCTGCCCGAATAGGCGACAACAGCGATTGTTGTTGTGACAACAAAAGCCAGGAGCAGATATCCGATCAGATATGTTGATTTTGGTTTCATTGCAAGTTCTCTCATCACTCGGTGATACGGAATAGATCCGGTGATAGTTACGCCAAGGGGCATTCAGTAGTGGCGGATCTTCTTGCGGAGCTGCTTGTACAGAAGCTCCCGTGCCCTGAAAATATGCGCTTTTACCGTCCCAATGGGCAGATCAAGCTCATCGGCGATCTCCTCGTAGCTCTTCTCCTCAACGTGACGCAACTGTATTACCTTCTTATACTTTTCCGGCAGCGTGCCGATTGCCTTGTTCAACAGGAGGCTTTTCTGGTCACTGATCAGCTCTTTGTCTGCCTCGTAGGAATCGTCGGAAAGCTCAAAGGAATAATCGCTGTCTTTTGATTCAATCGGTTTGTCGATAGAGAAGGTCTGAAGCTTCCGTTTGCGGATATGATCAATACAGTTGTTCGTGGCGATCTTATACAACCATGTGGAGAACGCGTATTCATCATTGAAGCTCTTCAGCGACGAAAAGGCCTTGATAAAGGCCTCTTGAGTAAGGTCTTCAACCTGCTCCCGATCATGAATCATCCTGTAGACAAAACTGAAAATGGCGTCATGATACTTGTTCATGAGCAGCTTATATGCCTTGTCGTCGCCCTTCAGGGCGGCCTGGATGATTCGGGCATCCTCGGAACGTGATTCGAGTCTTCGCTGTTCTTGCGGGTCAACCGGTGGTGATGAGGGTGGTTTATGTGGCCGGGGTTTTGTGGGCATGGGAGCGTCGAAAAGTTACAGAAAACACTCGTCAGGTGCAAACAGAGCCGCCCTCCGGATCAGCTTTGGCATCCCAATAACAGGGCCATCATGCCGCGCGTATGTGGTTTCGCCCTGTCAGTTGATTCGTTGTATACTCAACCATTTTTGCTATATTATTCCGTTGTTTCATCTGTTGCGGCGAAACATTCAGAGGGTTGTTCTGGTATCCAGATATATGAAATACGCTTTATTGATTCTGGTTGTCATACTTGCGATAGCATCGTCGTTTGCCCAATCTCCGGAACAATCCACCCGGTTTCGCCTGGCTCAAAGCTACGAGCAATCCGGCGACTTTGAAAATGCCGTCAAGCTCTATCGTGAACTCCACGGCAAGGATCAATCCAATATTCAATACTTTGAGGGGCTTCGACGTACTTTCCTGCAACTGAAGCTGTACGATGACGCGGCACAACTCATTCAACAGCGCCTCCAGGCATTTCCCAAAGACATCAATTTGCGCGGTCAGCTCGGCAGCGTTCTTTACAAAGCAGGGAAAGAACAAGAGGCGTCGAGAGAGTGGGAGAGCGCGATAGCAGTCGATCCCATTAATCCAAACGCCTATCGTGCAATTGCTGCTCTCATGATCGAGAACCGGCTCCTTGACCGGACCGCCGACCTGTACCGTCGGGCCCGCGTTGCCTGTAACGATCCGAATCTTTTCACCGCAGATCTTGCGCACCTCCTCGCCGTGACCATGGACTACGCGGGTGCCACCAGGGAATACCTGCGATGGTTGAAACAGAATCCGACACAACTGGGGTTTGTGCAAGGCCGTCTGGCGGGGTTCACTGGTAAAGAGGATGGTCGTGCAGCAGCCATTCAAGTTGTTCGCGAAGAGTTAGAGTCCAGTGAAGATATCAAACTCCACCAGTTGTTTGGCTGGCTCACGCTGGAAGGAAAACACTTCGCGGAGGCATTTGACATTTACAAGAAGATTGATGGACTCTCCAAGGCACAGGGTGCCGAGATCTACGCTTTTGCAGAACGGGCATACAAGGAAGGCGCATATGAGGTTGCCGCCAAGGCCTATCTTGAAGCAATCGAAACACCGGTATCACAGAACCGTTTACCATATGCCAAGTACGGGTATGCCAATGCGCTGAAGGAACTCAGCATTTTGTCGGATACGATTCCCGCCGGCGTGCAGACTTCATCCCTTCCGGTCTCGGAAATTCAATCCCGCTACTCCGGAGCAATGTCATATTTCCGCCGGATCATTGATGAATATCCCCGAACGGAGTTTTCGGCGCGCTCATATTTTCAAATCGGCACAATCCAATTCGAACGTTACTTCGACCTGGACGGAGCACTGGCTTCGTTTGAGCAGGTGGAGCGTGAACTACCGGGCATGGCATCCATTCACCATGACGTTGCCCTCAAGATCGGCGAAGTATTGCTCGCAAAGGGAGATACAACACGCGCATCCGTTCGTTTCCAGACGGTAGCTGCTGCTGCCACAGCAACCCCCGACCAACAGGATGAAGCGTCGTACCACATGGCGGAGATTAAATTCTTTGGTGGATCCTTTCAGGAAGCGATGGACCTCCTTGGAACCATCGCCGTTGATCTCAAAGCCGACTATGCAAATGATGCGCTGCAGCTTCTCTCGTTTCTTCAGGAGAACTCCATGACAGCCGGACCGGCGTTGCAGGACTATGCGCGAGGTGCATTTCTTGCACGGCAACGAAAGAACACACAGGCCATTCCCCAGCTCCTGCAGGTGATCGAGAAATACCCCAAGGCGTTGCTTGTGGATGATGCGCTGATGAGCGTTGCCGCCCTACAGACGCAAGCGCGACTGTACACCGATGCCCTTGCCTCGTATGATCGATTGCTGTTGCAATTCAAGGAATCCTCGATCGCTCTGGACAGGGCGCAGTTCAATGTTGCGGAAGTATACCAATTCGGAATGAACGATCAAGGGAGGGCAATCGCGGCCTACGAAAAACTCCTGGCCGACTATCCCAATTCACTCTTGGCAGTCACGGCGCGGAAACGTATACGGGAACTGCGCGGCGATACACTCTAATCCGAACTCTAACCAGAGACATATTCCGGGAATGTTTATGAGAATGATTTCATCGGTACTTGTACTTCTTGCGACCGTTGTTGGTGCGCTCACCTCTCAAACAATTGATACGAAAGAACTCACCCTCAAGAACGGTCTGAAGGTGGTGATGGTGGAGGACCATACAGTGCCAAATGTATGCTTCTCCATTGCGTTTCACGTTGGAAGCAGGAACGAGCGACCGGGAATTACCGGTATTTCGCATCTCTTCGAGCACATGATGTTCAACGGTTCAAAAAAATATAAACCCACCGAGTTTGACAAAATTCTTGAAGCGGGAGGGGGCTACTCCAACGCGTACACGAGCAATGACATCACGTTCTACTTTGAAGAGTTCAACCCCGAACTTCTCGACAAGGTGCTGGACATGGAGGCCGATCGGATGCGATCATTGAAGATGGACACGGCGAACCTCGAGCAGGAACGGGGAATTGTGAAAGAAGAGAGGCGGGTGTCCACCGACAACAACGTCCAGAGCAAGATGTTTGAAGATCTGTACGCCGCGGCGTTTATGGCACATCCGTATGGCAACCCCGTTGTCGGCTGGATGCGTGATCTTGACAACATCAACCTGCAGGATGCCCGCGACTATTTCAGAACGTACTATGCACCGAACAACGCCACCGTGTTTATTGTCGGAGCATTTGATGCGAAAACCCTTGTACCCAAACTCGAAAAGCTCTTCGGTTCCATTGCGCGCCAACCTTCTCCCCGCCCGGTGGTGAACGCGGAACCCGAACAGCAGGGTGAGCGACGTATCAAACTCCACAAGGTTGCAGAACTGCCTGCTGTCGGCATTGCTTACAAGTCGGCAAGCGTGACCTCGCCGGATTTTCAGGCGTTGAACCTGCTTGCCACGGTGCTCTCCCGCGGCCAGAGTTCACGTCTGTTCAAAAAGCTCGTGTACGATCTGCAGATCGTTACCGATGTGGGTGCAAGCGTGGATGAACTCATCGACCCGGGGTTGTTCTCTTTCTACGCGCAAATGCAACCCGGAAAAACCACGGATGAAGCAGAGAAGGAGATCTACGACATTATCGAGGACATCATAGAGAATGGCATCACAGCGGAAGAACTGCAGAAGGCAAAGAACACCGCCCAGGCAGACTACGTCAACCAGTTCAAAACGAACGTCGGTGTCGCCGGCCGGCTTGGATACTATGAAGTGATTCACGGCGACTACAAGAAATCGTTTGATGTCATCGGGCGGATGGAGAGTGTGACGCTGGATGATATCAAGCGAGTCGCCCGGCATTATTTACAGGAACGAAAACGCACAGTGATTACACTCATCCCCGAAGACGCGTCGTCCAGCGCCGGATCGTCAACCAACTAGGACTTATGAACGTGCCAATCATGAAACGCCTCTTTCTTCTCTTCCTTGTTCTCACCCCCCTTGCCACTGCGCAAAAAATACAGGTACCGCCGGTTTCGCGGCACGCGTTCGACAATGGCCTTACAGTCATCCTGATGCGATACACAAAAGTGCCCGTGGTGCATTTCCGGCTTGTCTCCCGGGGAGGCTCGTCGGATGATCCGGCCGGCCTTGAAGGCGTGGCAAGTATGGCCACCTCGCTGATGCGCGAAGGCACGACGACACGCTCGTCATCCGACATTGCGGCCGCAATTGACTTTGTTGGCGGGTCGCTCTTTGCCTCATCCGGGCTGGATTACTGTGCGGTGCGTGGCGAAGTATTGAAGAAGGATGTTGATATCGGCCTCGACCTGTTTAGTGATATTCTTCTGAACGCTTCTTTTCCCGAGGAGGAGCTGGAGCGCGAGAGAAAGCAACGACTTGCCGGTCTTGATGCGCTCAAGGAAGAACCGGGCAGCGTCGCTTCAAGAGTGTTCACCGGTTCCATCTATGGCGCACACCCCTATGGAAAACAGGTTTCACGCGCGTCATTCGATGCCATCACAAGAGAACACGTGGTGCAATTCTACGAGAAGGTCTTTGTACCGAATAACAGTACGCTGGTGGTTGTCGGAGATTTCACAAACGAGGAAATGCTGTCCAAACTGCAACAGAAATTTGGTCAATGGAAGCAAGGCGAACCTCGGGCGCAATCGTATCCGCCCCCCTCGCTCAACCGGGGACGCCGCGTCGTTCTCGTGGATAAACCGGATGCAACGCAATCCCAGATTCGTGTCGGGAATGTCGGGATTGACATCAAGAATCCGGACTACTTTGCAGTTGCAGTTGCGAATTCGGTTTTCGGGTACGGGTTTACCTCGCGCCTTGTGGAGGAGTTGCGCATCAAGCGGAGCCTTACCTACAGCGCATCAAGCACATTCCCGGCATATCTGCACGGCGGCTCGTTCAGTATCTCCACATTCACCAAGAATGAAACTGTCGGCGAAACCATTGAAGTGATCCTTGCAGAAGTAAGAAAATACAGAGAGGAAGGCCCGAGCATGGAGGAGGTCAAGAAGGCGCAGAACTATATCGCAGGAGACTTCGCCCGCGAACTACAGTCACCCGATGCACTTGCCGCACGCATTACCGATATTGAACTGTACAGCTTTCCCTCCGACTATTTCGAATCCTATATTCAGAAGTTGAAACAGGTCACCCTGGCAGATGTCAAGCGAGTCATTGCGCGATACTTTGAACTCGATAACCTGGTTTTTGTGCTTGTTGCTCCGGCGTCTACCGTCTCAACACAAGTAGAGAAGTATGGTCCTGTGAACGTACTGCCACTGGACGAAGCAATAAAGTAGGGGAGAGAAGAAGCGTGCGAAAAATATTCCTGGTTACAGCCCTCATCGTATTTGCTGGTTCGGGAGCGGGTGCACAGGAGAAAATCCTTGTGCCCATGGACCTTCAACAAACCGATCATCTGAAGGCGTATGGCATCGCCTACTGGACCCTGACAAAAGGGGTTGAGATGGATTGGCTGTTGAACTACCGCGGTGGGTCGTTCATGGTGGACTACCACGATTTCATAGCGGCAGAGTGCCGCATTCGCGGTGTGTCATATACAACTCTGGGCGGCGGGGATGCTTCGGCGATTTACTCTACCGTGCAACAGGAAGATAACAATATGGATGTCGTGCGACTCGAAAAAGCTCCACGTGTCGCAGTATATGTTCCCCCCGGGTTTCAGCCCTGGGATGATGCCGTAACACTTGCGTTGGAGTATGCAGAGATCAAGTATGACAAACTGTGGGACGATGAGGTTGTACAAGGAAAATTGATGGAATATGATTGGCTGCATCTTCATCATGAAGACTTTACGGGTCAGTATGGGAAGTTCTACGCATCGTTTGCCAACGCCTCGTGGTACATTGAACAGCAGGTGACGCTGGAGAAGAAAGCGCGCGAACTCGGCTTCCGCAAGGTGTCTGAACTAAAGAAGTCCGTCGCGCGTACCATCCGGGAGTATATTGCCGGAGGCGGCTTCATGTTCGCCATGTGTTCGGCAACCGATTCATACGACATTGCGCTTGCCGCCGAGGACGTGGACATTTGTGATGTGATGTATGACGGAGATCCACCCGATGCCAACGCCCAATCACGGCTCGACTTCTCGAAAACACTTGCGTTCACCGAGTTCTCACTCGAACGTAATCCCTTACGCTATGAATATTCGGATATCGATCAACCGCCAAGTGATTTGCTGGGCATGCAGAACCCCGACACGGATTATTTTACATTGTTTGAATTCTCCGCCAAGTTCGACCCCGTACCGACCATGTTAACGCAGAACCATGTAAATGTGTTGAAGGCCTTCCTCGGACAAACGACCAATTTCAAGAAGAACACAATCAAAAAGACGGTGACGATTCTTGCTGAAAAGGAGGGGCTGGATCAGGTGCGATACCTGCACGGGAATTTCGGCAGAGGAACTTTTACATTCTATGGCGGGCACGACCCGGAAGACTACCAGCATGCAGTAGGCGATCCGCCGACCGATTTGTCATTGCACAAGAACTCGCCCGGCTACAGACTTATTCTCAACAACATCCTGTTTCCGGCCGCGAAGAAGAAGCAACAGAAAACCTGACACTATCATGGAGGACAATACAAATGAAATCGCTACTGGTGTGGATACTGCTGTTCGTCCCGGCGGGACTCTTTTCGCAGAGCATTAATCCGGTCAGTTTTGGTGTTCACGCGAACCTCGCGACGATCAACATGGCTCAACCACTTGACAATGTTTATGGGTCGGGCTTTGGTGGTGGGGCGCATCTCGATTTTAACCTTGTCCTGATCAGCCTGCGCGTCTCGGGCGATTATATCTCCTTCGGGGCGGATCATGACAAGTACAGGGACGCGCTCAACAGCATACCGGGCGTTAATGTAACCAGTGTCGGCGGTGGTCGGCTGAGCATCATTTCCGGTCATGTGAATGCCAAGCTCCCCATCCTTCCGATCCCGATCATTTCTCCCTATGCCACAGGTGGCATCGGCCTTGCGCGGATCAGTGCAAGTGACGTGGAGGTCACGCAAGCATCCGGGACGACAAACGTTGCCATTGAGTCCGAGACGAATACGTCTGTGAATCTCGGCGCAGGGGTGGACGTGACCCTCGGTGTGACCATCTTCCTCGAAGCGCGCTACACGTGGATATTTACCAAGGATGAAACCAGCACGTACATCCCGGTAACGTTGGGAATAACATTCTAGAGGAGACGAGGACATTTTCGGAGATAATGCCATGAAGGTACATGTTGTTGCCCTTGTGTTGATTCTTGGTCTCTCGTGTTCCCGGGGTCCGGAGGTGGATGACATCGCCGTGTCGTTCGTGAAGCTGGGGCTCGCGCTTGGTGAGCATGACGCAGACTACGTCGATGCGTACCATGGACCCAAAGAATGGAGAGATGAAGCAAAGGCGCAGAAGAAATCGCTGGACGGGATTCTTCAATCTGCACATGAATTGCGTACGACGCTGTACAAAAAAGCTCCGGGCTCCGACGAGATGGAGAAGCTTCGTTATGATCATCTCACAAAGATGCTCGGGGCACTGATTGCACGAACAGAAATCCTGCTTGGGAGAAACCTCAGTTTTGATGAGGAAGCCGAGGCGTTATACGATGCCAGCGTTCCGGTTTTTCCAGAAAGCCATTTTCAGGAAGTCATAGCGGAGTTGGACCGTGAGCTACCCGGTGCAGGCCCTGTGCACGAGCGCTACGAAATGTATCGCCAGGCATTCATCATTCCGAAAGAGAAACTTGATACAGTATTCAAGACGGCAATAGCCGAAAGCCGCAAACGCACCCTTCAGCACATCTCCCTTCCGGACAGCGAGAGTTTTGATCTCGAGTACGTCAACAACAAATCATGGAGTGGGTACAACTGGTACCAGGGCAATTCACGCAGCCTCATCCAGATCAATACGGATCTTCCGATTTACATTGAACGGGCGATCGACCTTGGCGCCCACGAAGGATACCCGGGTCACCACGTCTACAACGTCTTACTGGAGAAAAACCTGTTGAAGGATCGCGGCTGGATCGAGTTTTCAATTTTTCCATTGTTCAGTCCGATGGGCTTGATAGCCGAAGGGAGCGCCAATTACGGGATTGATGTGGCGTTTACCCTCGATGAACGGATCCAATTCGAGCGTGACGTGTTATTTCCGCTGGCGGGACTTGACCCAACGCGGGTCGAACAATACCATCGTATTCAGGAACTCGTGGGCAAACTGTCGTACGCCGGAAACGAGGCGGCGCGAGGATTTTTGAACAAGATCACCACGCGGGAAGATGCGGTCCGCTGGCTCATGAATTACTCACTCATGTCACAGCAACGTGCCGAACAGCGCGTCAAATTTATCGAGCAGTACCGCAGTTACGTGATCAACTACAATCTCGGGAAGGATATGGTGAAGGGGTACATTGAATCACGGGGGGGAACATCAGGTAATCCGAAACAACGGTGGACTGAGTTTGCACGGCTGCTTTCCATGCCGTTGTTGCCATCAGCAATTGCCCCCAAGGCGGAAAAAGAGTAGTGCCGGCGGGTGCTATTTGCCGAGCAGTTTGACGATCACGCCCGGGTGGTCGGAAACGACGGTGTCAACGTCGAGTTCCAGCATGCGCTCAAGTTCCTGTTCGGTGTTGATGGAGTAGCAAGCGACGGCCATGTCACGGTCGTGCGCGTCCTTCACCATTGCTCCGGTCAGGTGATTCTTGCTGCAAATAAATGCACTCGCTCCAAGTCGTCGCGCCAGTTGCGACGGTTTGATCGAGGCATCCCGGTCCGCGAGATACAGCGCACCCGTCTTAATGGATGGATACAGATGGTGAAATCGCTTGAGATAGTCGTGATCGAACGAGGAGACAATGGTGCGTGACTCGAATTTCTTTTCCATGACAGCGAGAATACATGCCTCTTCCAGCGCGAGTTGCTTGCGCGGACGGGGATCATCATCCGTCTTGACTTCAATATTCAGACCGACCTGACCGGGGAGAAGCTCCATTACCTGACGCAGTGTTGGAATGCGCTCTCCCTTGAACTTTGGACCGTACCACACTCCTGCATCGAATGCCCGCAGTTCCTGCAACGTAAAATCCCAGACAGCCCCTTCGCCGTTGGTTGTCCGCTTAATGTCGCCATCGTGCAGAACAACAAGGAAGAAGTCCATCGTCATGCGGACATCCAGCTCGACCATATCAGCGCTCTCGTCAATAGCGAGACGGAATGCGGCGAGCGTATTCTCCGGCGCCGAGCCGGAGCTCCCGCGGTGTGCAACAACATACGGACGCGCGTTTTTCTTTCGCTGGATCACAATCAGTCCTCCAAAAGGAGTTTGATTTCGCGATTGACGAGGTCAATGGATCCGGTGCCATCAACGGTGAATATTTCACCGGCCTCTTTATAGTAATGCAACAATGGAGCGGTGGTACTCTGGTAGACTTTTAACCGTTTTCTCACCGTATCCTCCCGATCATCATCGCGTTGATACAACACACCACCGCATGTCGGGCACGGGGTTGTCAGGGAGACCCCGTCGATGTCCTTATTGAAAATCTTACCATCGTTCTTGCAGACAAGTCGGCTGGTAACGCGTCGGATAATCTCCTCGTCGTCAACGTCAAACACCACCACGTTGTACTCATTGATGTGGAGTTCTTCGAACAGGCTGGTGAGTGCCCGCGCCTGGTCCAGCGTGCGCGGAAATCCATCGAGAATGAATCCGTCTTTTGTTTTGTCCGAGCGCAGCACTTCTCGCACGATACCAATCATCACGTCATCCGGAACAAGCTGCCCAGCGTCCATGATGGCTTTTGCTTTCTTCCCCAGTTCCGTCCCCGTGGTCACAGCCGTTCTGAGCATGTCGCCAGTGGAGATGTGCGGCACCTGGAACTCCTCCGCGAGGAGTTTCGCTTGAGTTCCCTTCCCTACTCCCGGTGGCCCGAAGAGTATCAATCGCATGGGGTTTCTCTTGTCTGGTGATACATATAGTTCGTCTCTGAATAGTTTATGCTGGTGTCGCGTGTTGTCTTGTGTCCCGTTGTTCGCGTTGTACCGGAGGGCGCTTCTTCCGCTCGTTGGTCACTGCAAGTTGTCCGCACGCCGCATCAATGTCTTCCCCCGCATTGCTGCGTACCATCACGGTCAGATTGTGGGCCCTGAGTGTTTCTACAATCCCGGCTGTACGGGGCGAAGGTTTCAGTGTTGCCGCGAAACCCCTCGGTGCCACCGACGCAATGGAATGATATGGAATAACATTGATCTTACTCGGGATTCTCCGTGCAAACCGGATGAGCTGTTGCACGTCCTTGTCAGAATCATTTACACCATCAAAGAAAATATACTCATACGTGATCCGTCGTTTTGTGCGGCGGTAATAATACTCGAGCGACGAGGTCAGCGCCGCAAGGTCATACTTCTTCGTAATCGGCATCAGCGCTGTCCGTGTTGCATCGTTCACGCTGTGTAATGAGAGCGCGAGTTTCACCTTGAGCGGTTCCTCGGCCAGCCGTCTGATGTTGTCGGCCCACCCGGCGGTGGAAATTGTAATGCGTCGTGCAGCGATCCCCATGCCGTTCACCATGACCCCGGCAGCCTGCAGGACGTTGTCGTAGTTCATGAGTGGTTCGCCCATACCCATGAAGACCACATTGGTGACTTCTTTCCCGGAGAGTTTCGTGACCTGGTGGATTTGATCGATAATTTCTCCGGGTGTGAGATTTCGGACAAATCCCATTGTCGCGGTTGCACAGAACTTGCAATCGAGCGGGCACCCCACCTGGGTTGAAACGCAGACCGTCAGGCGCCGCTGCTCGTCCTCTCTGGATGCGCCCTTGTTCTGAAAAGCCGCAGAGGGCGGAATGAGGACGCTTTCGATCCGGAGCCCATCGGTCAACTGGAAAAGGTACTTTGTTGTAGCATCGGTTGCAGAATGCTGTTGTGTGACAGGTGTGAGGCCGTTGATGCAGGCCTCATTCTCGAGTCGTTCACGAAAGGCCTTACCAAGGTTGCTCATTTCGGCAAAAGACCTTGCCCCCCTGGCATAGAGCCATTGGTACACCTGTTCAGCACGGAACTGCGGTTCATCCACTTGCTGGACGAGTTCGCGGATTTGGGTGAGGGACAGCCCGAGAATATTCTGTTTGGCAATGGTCATTCGCATCAATCTACGAAAGTGCGGACGAGCAATCAAGAAGTGGTGGTGCTGGAAAGAAAAAGCCCCCAAGACTCATCGTCGTGGGGGCTCGAAGAAAAACCACATCCGGTTTAGATCTCTACATCTGCCTGGTATGCAATCCGTGCACAAATGCGGGTTCCTTGCGGAACATCCACGCTTGTGTTTCCACTTGTTCGCACACGAACAGTTGTCGTTACCGGAAGCCCATCCGGATTTTGCAGTTGGGAAAGCAAGTAATTGACATTTACCTGGTTGAAATCAATGGTGACCGCTCCTCCACCGGTAATCTCATCCTTGAGAGAAATCCCTGCGCCGGCAAGCTGTGTAAAAGGGACATTGCTGAAAGTAACCAGTTCAAGGAGTCCGCCCCCATCCAGTTCCACTTCTACAACTCCCGAACCCGTTCCGGCACCGGCCGGCGGATTCGGCATGTAGATGGTAATGTCGTTGACGCGAGTCGCATGAACATTGTCGGAATAATCCGAACTCACGCGCTCGATCTCATCCCGGATGTTAAATGTATCGTCCTCAAACCAGCTATTTCCCTCATTGATATCATCACACACTTCAAGTGGAAGTCCGAGGGCAATCAGGAAGGGATCAACAATCTCGCACGATGATGCGCCAAGCAAAAGGAATACCATGGTGACCATCAGAAACGCTGTTTTCATTTTATTCTCCATTAGAGATTCACATTCGTGTATTATCAGAAGCATTAGAATCCGAAACCAATGCCGCCGGAGAAGTTGGTGATTGACCCGAAGTTGGCGTCGGCAAAAATGTTGAATACGGCAAGTTTCAACCCTGCGCCCACC
>CAZIHJ010000036.1:0-1978 GCA_964538485.1 uncultured Chitinophagales bacterium
CCATGGTAAAGAAGCACAGCAATGAACTGAATTGAATCGACCAAAAGGATGAAAGAAGAGTTAATCATCTCACTCTCAAAGAAATGGAAGACCAATACCTGTTCCGAACAACCCGGCTCAGAAAATCGTTGATATTTTCAACACACCAGTCACGTTTCTCAACACCACAATCCAATCTTCCCCTGTAAACAGTTAACATTCTGCAATTATTGCCATGGAACGATATTTGTAACTCGTCAAGTGATCACGCAATGGAAAAACAGAATGGATCTCTTCCGCGCAGAAGGACTCTTGCGCCTGACACTTGTCACGCAAAAGATTGCCCGATTTCTTGCCAGTGAGGCCGATCTCACAGTCAGTGAGTTTCATTGCCTTTTGCAACTGCATCTTGAAAAACCGTGTTGTGTGCGAAGGCTAACCGACATTCTCGGCATAGGAGCGACATCTACTTCAAAACTCCTTAGCTCCCTCGATGGCAAAGGATGGATCACGCGCAGTCTTAATAAGAATGATCACCGGATGGAGGTTGTTCTTGTGACAAAACAAGGAGCAGAGGTGATCCACAGGATTATGGAAGCCGCGGATACTGCTGCGGCGGCCCTGATAGATCAACTTCCCCCCGATCGGCGTGGCCCGTTCACAGAGTGTATCCATACTGTCACAAGCCATATGAGAACTTTCTCTCACCACAACTAGAAAGGATCCCCCCATGGATAAGTCAATTACCAGAAAAGAGTTCTTGAAGAACGGGACAAAGATCGCAGCGGGAGCTGCTGTCGGCGTAGGTGCCATCCAACTCCTCTCCAAGTCGCCAGCCCGTGCCGGCAAACTGCTGACACCATGGCCGTGGCCATATCAGGCGCTTGATGTCGAGGCGGTGCGCATACTTGGTCATGATGCGTATTGGGCTGCCGGCAAGGGATGCTCGTATGCTGCCTTTCATGCAATTGCGGAGAAACTTCGCACAGTACTGCCTGATCCCTGGAGCGATCTACCCTCCGAGATCATGTTGTATGGTGGTGGCGGTGGGGCTGGATGGGGTGGGCTTTGCGGGGCAATCAATGGACCGGCAGCCCTCATTTCGCTTGTGCTAAGCAGCGCCCGGTCGGGTGTTCTGAACAACGAGCTCTTCGGATGGTACACACAAACGATGTTCCCAACAGATATTAGCAATCAATATGCTGTCAATCATACGTTCCTGGACAATCGGTGTGATATCACGCTGCCACAGAATACTTCCGGCTCTATTCTCTGTCACGTATCAGTAACCGAATGGTGCAAGACCGCAGGGTTTACCCAGGATGCAATACAGCGCAAAGAGCGATGTGCCCGAGTCACCGGTGATGTTGCCGCCTATGCAGCCCAGATTCTCAATGAGGAACTCGCGGGAACATTCATCCCACGCTATGTACCGCCGGGGACAATCGCCGGGTGCATGAGCTGTCACGGATCGGGCCCCATGAATAAGGTGGCGGCAAAAATGGAATGCACACAGTGCCACGGCACTGATCCACACACCTCGCCTGTAGCTGAGGAAATGGCCGGACTTGCAACTTCATTTCAATTGCACCAGAACTACCCGAACCCGTTTAACCCATCAACAACAATTCGGTTCTCAGTCCCGCGGCGCGAAACGGTCAACCTCTCGGTGTATGATGTCCACGGCCGATTGATCAAGAACCTCATCTCTAATGGCAACCATGATCAAGGTATATATAGAATCGTCTGGGACGGAACAAACAATGCCGGACAACGTGTTGCCAGCGGCATCTACTTCTCACGAATGAACGCCGGGACGTTCGTTGCAACCACAAAGATGAGCATGCTGAAGTAAGGGTTCACGCACCTTCATCAGAAGGGCGCCTTTGCCGGCGCCCTTTCTTTTTTAGCAGCCTGCTTCAGGAAAGATTATCGTGTTCAGGTACTCCCGACCGACCCCACTCTTCAACCATTTCTCACGTTGCATCGCTTCCGCCCG
>CAZIHJ010000036.1:2078-29307 GCA_964538485.1 uncultured Chitinophagales bacterium
ACTGTCCCACGGGGGCGGAGAGCGTAGGATTCGAACCTACAAGTCCTTGCGGACGTCCGCCTTCGGCGGATGCAATAGCCGTTCTGCTTCAGGAGAGAGTACGGTATTCAAGAACTCCCGACCGACCCCACTCTTCAACCATTTCTCACGTTGCATCGCTTCCGCCCGTGTTGCAAATTTTTCGGAGTATGCAACTTTCCAGGGGCGATACCGACGTGTTGATTGGACTAGACCGGCATTGTGACGGTTCAATCTTTGAGCAAGATCGCTTGTCTGACCCACATAACGACGCGCACCTTGCTCGGTTTGAAGCACATATACGATGAACTGTCCCACGGGGGCGGAGAGCGTAGGATTCGAACCTACAAGTCCTTGCGGACGCCAGTTTTCAAGACTGGTGCAATAGCCGTTCTGCCAGCTCTCCATGATGAAATCGATAAGGAATACCTACAAGCCCTTACGGGCGTCCGCCTTCGGCGGATGCAATAGCCGTTCTGCCAACTCTCCAAAAATTCCATGTCAAAGATACAAAAGTCGCGTGGTGAAGGCAACACTCCACCACCGATGAATCTCCAAATTTTCCGGTGCAGGCATCACTGAGCGACCCAATACGAAAGGCTCCTCAACGCCGTGCGACAATCGCATTTCTAATCCTGGAATATCCTCCTGACTTGATTCCGGATGTAACTCATCTCCCAACTTCGCATGTACTACCTATCACAAAAAGAAAATCCCGAGCTCGCAACAGTCTTTTCCAATCGGCAAACACACAGTCCGACAGCGGGATACTTCTGTAAAATGTAGAACTGCCCATTTGTGACCCAACTGTGAAACGCCCCAAGACCCGTTTCCACGGGGATAACCGTCCAAATCAGACCACATTTCACTTTTTCTCATTCGTCTTGTCGTGGCACGCGCCGTGAACTTTCCATTCCTGTAATCCAGGAAGATTTACACGGGAGTGGAGGAACGATCATGAGAACCATTTTTCTGACAGTAGTACTCTTGTTGGCAACAACGGTTATGGCGCAACACCCGCGAGCGTTGGTCACACAAGCTGACATTGATTTCATCCGAGCGAAGATCTCCGCCGGCGAACAGCCGTGGACTTCACAATATGCTACACTTATCACACGTGCAAACGCAGCGAAAACTGCAGCCATGGAATATGTTACCAGCGGTGGCGAAACGCCCACGAGTCCATGGACAAACAACGATTTCTATACATCGGGAGACGGCGGTGGAGATTATACAGTTGCCGGAAAAATGGGAAACGCCGTTATGGATCTTGCTTTTGCGTATCAGCTCACTCCCAACAACGATCCGAGTTACTCTGACAAATGCATCAAGATTTTGAAAGCCTGGATGGTCACGCCTGCAACAAGAATGAGGCCCAGGTACACAAATACAGGTGTAGCAATCGAAGTTGTGACCACAGTCCCGTCTCTGATGCTCGCAGCCGACCTGGTATATGCAGCGCCTCAGATGGACGCGACAACGCTAAATGGAATTCGATCATGGTCTGATTCCATGGGAGCCGCATCACTTTCCGAGGCCTTAAAGACTGCAGCAAGCTCCATCAACGGGAACATGAGGCATTACAACAATTTCCGAATGTGGATATCGAACGTTGCGGCAATCGCCTCTGTTATTACCGACGGCTCCAGCATGAGAACTGCCGCCCTGGGACAATACAAGATGAATATTGACAGCTTTTTTGTCGGGGCTGACAGCGTCTATCCAAAACATGCGATGACCTCTTCGGGCTCAAGTGAGAATAACCCCCGGTATCGTTACGTCAACTCCGTAAAAACATACTACGTACCCGGAATGCTACCAAGTGAAATCTGGCGTGACCAGGGATTGTTCTACTCGCACTATGCATTGAAAGCCATGATCACCAGTGCATGGATTCTCGGTCCGGAAGCGTACGGCTATGTCGGTCCACGTGGACAGAGCCTTCGGAAGTCATTCCAATGGTACAGAAGATACATGCTGGATAAGTCAGACATCTGGCGATCCGGAAAGAACGCGAATGGAACCAACAACGTCATCGGTGGCGTCTTGCAAAAATACAGACAATGCGATGAGGTGACAAGCTTCGACTGTGTTGACCCTGCAAAACGCGTGGCGGGCCGCGAAGCAGATGTGTACGTAATTGCACATAAGATTTGGCCCAATGACGGGTTTGAAACTGTGGTGAATGGTTATTGGAAATCAGCGTACCATGCTCCAAGTCCATATTATACATGGGAAGATATACGGCTGATAGGACCAACTACGTTGGCGTTCAGTGGTCCGGGTCAGACTGTTGCCGCAGCCGAAGAAGAGGAACTACCTCTTGAGATCAGGCTCCATCAGAACTATCCGAACCCGTTCAATCCATCAACAACGATTCGTTATGATCTGCCCTCGGCTGCGCGGGTCCGTCTGGTCGTGTTCAATGCCATAGGTCAGGAAGTTGCGATCCTGGTTGATGAAGAGAAGCCGGTGGGAAAACATGAACTGCAATTCAATGCAATAGGACTTGCGAGCGGCATGTACTTCTACCGAATTACGGTGGGCGCGTTTAGCAGCGTACAGAAAATGGCGTTTGCAAAGTAGGCGGACTATTGTTGTCCCTGAGTGTGTGGACGCAAGGGCATTGTCCACACACTCTCGGTGGATTCCACGGAGGAAAAAGCGAAGTAGTCGGCCGACCGCCGAGTCATCTCTTCAAAAGTCTCCAGAACCCGCGTACACCACCAACAGCGCAAGCAAGATGGTCGGCAAAGAGAATTCCCAATGCCGGGACAGATTGTCTGAACCCCCGATGCCGGACGAAATAAAATAAGAATGGCGCATTCAGTAGTCCGTAAAGAACCAGAAAGGCGATGAATGGAAGATGCATCCGGCTCCACACAATGGCGCCAAGTCCGGATACGGCAACTGCACAGCTCACCGGTACAGAAAATACAAACGCACGGTACACATTGACAAACCCTGACAGGATGGATTGCTTCAGGTGGCCCACTTTCCCGGCGACACGCACAAATCCATCACTGCGCATGATGTCGTTTCTTAAGAGGCTTATGAGCGTATGTTTCTTGAGATGTTCAACCTCGCACGCCGGGTTCAAGACAATCTTGAGATTGTGCGTCGCCATTCTCTTCCCGAGTTCAAGGTCTTCTCCGCCATGGGTCATCATCATTGTGCGGTCGAATCCCCCGGCCTTGAGAAACGCGTCCTTTCGGATCGCGGACACAGCACCAAAGATCCAATCGATATGGCCGGCACATTTGAGGTAGGAGTATCTGATCCAGAGGTTCTTGTACTGACTGGCTGCGTTCTGGTGACGGTGACGAACAGAATAGAGCCCAACAACAGCATCAACAGATGGGTCGGAGAGAGTTGTGAGCATGACCTCAAGTGTGTCCGCTGATGCAACAGTATCACTGTCAAAAAACACCAGGATGTCTCCAGTGGCCCGCGATGCACCCAGGTTCCGGCAGTAATTCGCCTGCCTTCCTCCTCCGGACATGATCAGGGTAGCATTCCATTGCCGAACTATATCAGCTGTATTGTCTGTTGAGCCATCATCGACAACAAGAACCTCCGATGGCAGGAGTGATTGCTCCCGCAAACTCATGAGGCACTCGGACAACTCCACTACCCGGTTGTATGTCGGAATAATGACCGAAATCCTCGCAAGCGCTGTCATCGGGAGATTCCCCGTGCGCTGAACTCACTCCGGATGAGGAACATCAGAGTCAGGTACAATGTCACGCGACTTGCGAGATATGCAAGAGCCATTCCCAACGCACCAACCTCCACGAGAAGAAGAGCGAATGCCCCGAATACTGTGATACTCAGAAGCTGGGAATACGAAATGGCCTTCGGTTTAAGGAAATAATGAAACAACGACATGAATCCAACCGTCCGGATCCCGAGAATCGCCGCGAGGGAGAGGACAACGAATACCGGGACGGCTCCCCCCTTCTCCGGACCGAATATGTGCATAAACAATGGCACTGCCGCGCCGAGCGAAACAATACACGCGATAATAATGGGAGTGCCAATTCGTTGCGTCCGCCGGATGAATTCCCGTACGTCATCGTCGGAACGAAGGCGGGACACGATGGGAAAGAAATACGAGCCGATTGCCACTCCGACAACTCCGTAGATAAAACTGAATGTCAAACCAAGTCCATATAATCCGACTTCATTCTCCCCCGCGGTGGAAGCGAGGACCAAAGACCCTGCATGCTGGAGAAAGATGATTGTGGCCGATGACAAAGTCTGCCAGCCCGCATATCTGGCGACTTTTGACATCACATCTGCACTTAACTTCCCCTTTCCGGTTCCAATACGAGCGTACTCAAAGAAAGCAACAAGTGCCCCTATCCAATTGGGGGCAAAGAACGCGGCGTACAGATAGACCGGTTCACGCATTCCCGAGGCGAGGATCACCCAGAGCAAGATTATGCGCAGGAATGATACTGCAAAACGCAACAACGCGAGTGCGAGAAGCTTGAATCCGATTTGGTAGGATGCACTCAGGAAGTCGAAAGCAGCCGCACCCGTCGTTCCAAGGATGAGGATCGAGAGAAACCGGTTCTCGCCTGCGATCGACAATCCCGAGAAAAGAGGATCCCAGAGCGCGGCAAGAGCAAGCACTTGCACAACAATGACAACACCAAACAACAGGCCGGCACTTTTCAGCATCGTGCTGCGCGAGGCGGCGTCTCCGTCTTTAAGCAGCTCCACCGTCTGCCTGGTGATGGCGGAGACAAGTCCTGTTGCGGCAACTGTATGGATGAGTGTACTGAGGGAAAAGGCAAACGTGAACACGCCGAACTCGGTAACGCTGAGAGATCGCCCCAGCATAAAGAACGCGAGAAAGCCCAAGGCAGAACTAAGGATTGTCCCGAGCAGATACGTCACCAACTCGCGGACACGCCCTTGAATCCCGAGCTTGTTCGCTGCATGAATTCTCTTCTTCTCCCCCGGAATATCCTCCAATCCTTCCCAGGAAGTTGCCGCATACCCGAGAGCCGTGCTGAATTGCGCAAGCAATGTCAGGAAAACAATCGCAACCCGCGTCCATACCGATCGCCCCCTACCCACCGAGCAAAAGAACCGGAGGTACTCTGAAAATGACAGCCCACGGATTTCGTGTTCCCGTTCCCGTGCCGTGATAGTGTAAAGGAGGTAGGCCCCTTTGCCGAAGCGATAGTATTGTTGCACAAAACGTTTGAAATCAAAATCATGGAAATGATCAACCACAAGGGAGGGTTCGTATAGCACCGCGTGTCCTGCTGCTATCAGTCGGGAGACGATTTCACGATCTTCCCCCCCGACATGAAACCGTTCGTCAAAGCCGCCGTGCTCATTGAACACAACAGAACGACAGGTGAAATTATTTGTGGTAAGAAACGGCGCATTCTGATCAACCCGGTTCAGTTCATTTACAAAAAACTGATGCGTCTCATCGTAGGCAACGGCAAACAGGTTTTTCTTCAGCATGTTCCGCACGTTACCACCCAGGGCATCAATCCTGCCCGACTTCAGCGCATGATCAAGTTGCAAGAGCCAGGTATCCGGAACAACACAATCATCATCAATGAAGACAAGGAATTCGCCGCGCGCGATGTTCGCCCCCTTGTTTCTGGCAACGGCGGGACCGGAGTTCTGAATCGAGATTGTGGTTGCCTTCCCGGAAAGCCCATGAAGGTAGCGCCCCGTATCGTCTGTACTGCCGTCGTCCACGATGATGATTTCAAACTGGTCGGCGGGATACGCAAGCTTCAACAGACTGTCCACCAGTAGTTCAAGACTCTTTCGCCGTTTATAGGTGGGAACGATGATCGAAAACCTCGGGGCGACCCTGTGTTCGGTCGGGGTTGGGATGCTCATTGTCAGAAGATTCCTGTTCGTCTCAACGAGCGGATTTTTCCAATCGCAACACCGGCCATCCAGGAAAAATCACAGCACAGTATGACCGGAGACATCTGGAGAAACCCGGTGAGGTACCCATGACCCGCCGATGCCTTAAACTTCCAGTAGAACTGACGCAGGGCCAGAGCCGGCATCGCAACGATTGTGAGCAGCGAGAGCATCTTGTTCCATTCGGAAGAGGCTGCACGCATAATACCAAAGTCAATGCCGCGTTTGAACCGTTCCCTCACAAGCGAACCAAATGTCACTTCATGAATGTGGTGAACTACTGCCCGCCCATCGAAGAAGTTTTCATAGCCTTGTCTCCTGAGGCGATGACAGAGTTCCGTATCTCCAGAAATGTAGTCTTCACTGAAAGCACCCACCTCATCCAGTGCTTTCCGACGAATTGCCAGATTGGCCGTGGGAAGATCCTCCACATACCTGGTCTCGTCTCCGGGAAACCATGGCCAGAACTTCACAATGTGAGCCGCCAGATTCATCGAGGTGGAGGGATAGAATGCAATTCCCCCTCCTACCACACTGTGTCCAATCTGCAGAGAGCTTTCCAGCCGGTTCAACCAGTCCGGGTCAGGCACACAGTCGGGATCCAGACACACGATCGTCTTGCCAGTAGCATGCTGAATTGCAAGATTCTTGGCAGCATGCATAAGCATGCGCCCTTCAGACCTGATCAGCCTGTATCCCGGAAAGCGTTTGATAATTCCCGATGAGCGGTCATCAGGTGAACTGTCAACAAGAATCACTTCAAACGAAGGATGCTGGAGGCGTTGAACACCAAGGAGACAACGTTCAATAGTTGTGTGTGAATTGTAAACCGGTATGACAATGGAGAATTCCATCGATCCCCCTAGGGCTCGTTCCGATCAAACCCGATCTCATACAATGTAAGCCTTCGGTGGGATGTGCCGGCTCCAGCGATGTACGAACAAAACTCTCCCATAGCACCCGCAAGATAGCCAAGAGAAATCCCCACGGAGTTCTTCAGGAGTAGCCCGGGAGAAAAGAATGATGGATCTTTGGCCAAACGAATCAGTATCAACCATCGTAACGGTATCTTCAGGGGAATCGCCATGGCATAGAGAAGTCGCCGGCTCACTCCCCACCCATTCACATGTTGACGCGTATATCCAAATCCCCATCCGTACCAGAAGTCACCCACTAGGAACTTCCCGAGAGAAAGGAACTGGGCGTGTTCGAGCGTGAACTCAGTCGTAAAATACAGAGGTCTGTGTAATTCTCCGAGTCGGGTGTGCAGGAAAAATTCGGCCTGCAGATAATGCTCAAGCATGGATGGATCTTTCATCAGTGCTGATCGCCTGTACGCACAATTGTGACCCGGGAGGATGGGCATGTATCCCTCCTTCACTCCGGGACCCCAGATCCCGTATTCGACAAGGTACCCGCTCCAACTTGCCGAGCTTTCCCTATCATGAGGAACCGCAGTCCATCCGACCGCATCAGCATCGTGTTCAGCAAAGATGGCGGGAAGCCGATCAACCCATGGCCCGATAAAACGCGCATGATCTTCCGTAACGACGACAATGTCTGCTGTTGCCATGCGCACAGCTTTGGCACGGCCAATATTTAGTGAAGACATTCTGGGAAAGTATACCGACGTTACGGAGAGGAACCCCTGAGGAATCGACGAGTAGTCAAATCCCTCCCAGCTGACCAGAAAGAGTTCCACTGAATCCACCGGCTGGGAGTGCTGAATCGCTTCAATGGCAGATCGCACCTGTTGTTCTATGATGCTGCATGACACAATCAGGGAAATCGTCGGCTTGGTCATCCTATCATCTTCCCGTTTAGTATGTTGTTGATGTACCACCTTTAATCAAACAGGAGTGGCAAAGCTCCGGCTTCCATCAAATCCACCCCGTAACGTCCCCTGTTCATTTCGTTCATTCCCCTCAGATAACGAATAGGATAGCCATTTTTCTTGTGGAATTCGATGGCGTCAGCCCTGAGCGCATACGCAAAGAGAACACTCGAACGCTCGTTTCCCCCACCAATCTCAAACCGAATCTGGGGGCTGAGCCATCCGACGACAACAACCGTTCGCCGGGAGACTGTGTCGGCATATAGATACAACCTATCCAGGAAGCGGCGACGGTGCTCTCCACGCTCACGCTCCAACCATACCGGACCTTTGAGCACATCCACAGCCAGCACCCTTTGTCCGACTGGTAACATCGCATGAAGTGGCGAGGGGAGAAATGGCTCCGGCTGGTTGATGGAAACGGCACCGAACGTGAACGACGATAGCAAGAGACCGGCTGTGAGAACAAACGCTTGTGTCCGGTTCATGTAGATTCCGAGAATCAAGAGTACTAACGGAACTGTGGGAACGAGATATCCTGCTTCGTAAGGATATTTCATGAACACCACAAGGTAAATGATTATCCCCGACAAGGACGCCACCAATATGCCACTGTGTTTCTTATGGTCCCCCGCCGTGGTTGCTGTCCCTTTCCTTACAGGTGCGGCAAATAGCGCGATTCCCAATCCTGCAAGCACAAGCAACCCCGGAATGCCCCACACACCGACAGTGCCTTTGTAGAGAAAAGTCAGGACATCGGTTTGCACGGGAATTTGCGGGGTTGGCCTGGGCTCATACGAGAGGAAGACCGGCGCGAACAAAAAACAAGTCGTGAGGAATGTCGAACCAATGAACTGCAGAGTGGCCTTGCGGGGCGAGGAGGGAAAGAGCTTCCACAACAACACGCAAACGGGGACAATCATGAGTAATGATGTGAACCGACATCCAACGGCAAGTCCGAACAAAACCCCGGCAAGCCAGGGTTTCTCAAACACCATCCAGAGACTTGCCATGATGCATGCAAGAGCCCATACGTAATCCAATGAAGTGGTACTGTTCACGAATACGACCGGTGTGAACGCAAGAGCAAAGCCGAGAAGCATGCTGTTGTCCAATCTAAGCCGGCGAAGCACCAGAACAAACATCCCCGCACATATTCCACTGATCAACGCTGTGATCATGTTGAAGAATATCGCGGGCATTCCAAAGAACCAGGAGAACACATATTCCTGAACGGGAAACCCCGGGAAACGCGAGAATTGATACTCCCCCGCGTTCGAGATCTTTAATGCGGTCAGCGCAACCCTGTACACATCGGTGTCAGTACCAAGTGTGGTATTGAGAAACGGAAGGCGTGACAAAACAACAACGGAAGAAACTGCAAGAAACGCTTGAGTATGTGAGAGACGATCGGACATACCTCAGAGTCTCACCCTATGACTTCCCGATATACGGCGGCTGTTCGATCTGCAATGTTGGACCACAAATACTCGCGCCCGATTCGGGCCTTCAAGACATCGTTCTTAATCATTCCGAGCGACCGAATAATTCCGTCCCTGATTGAGTCCACCGAATCCGGTTCCACATATTCCGCCATCGCCCCAAAATATTCCCTCGTGCCTCCATGTGGAGTTATCACAATCTTCGCTCCTGCTAGCCCCGCCTCAAGCGCTGCGATGCCGGGTGTTTCAAAGAGAGATGGCAGGACAAACACGTCGCATGCTGCGTACGCCGAAGCAAGTATCTCCGAATTATTATCGAGTCCATCAATGAGCAGGATGTGCTTGTGCTTCGCAGCTTCCCGGACACACGCATCTCCATACGAGCCTTTGATAATGCGGCCGATGATCACAGCAGGATGGTCGATCTGTCCCAACGCTTTGATGAGGTTCAAAACATTCTTCCGTTCGTGACCGATGTGACCGACATTGAGGATGAAATTATCGAGTCCGTAGGTTTTCTTAAACAGACCCGGGTCTGCACTGGCAAATCTCTCATCAACACCGTTGGGGATGACACGAATCTTCTCTCCCGCAACACCGAGTCCACTCACAAGAATATCGCCTTCTGCTTTTGTATTGGGAAGACAGTATGATGACCAGCCGCAAATATCAGCGGCGAGGGAGTAGTCTGACCACAACCCTTTACCGAATCGTTGAGCGAGACGGGTGGACTTCAGGACTGCACGAATAAAGGTGTGTGAGTGCACACTAAAAATAATCGGTGAGACGACCAGAGGAATTCCCAGAGCATGGACTTCGCGGGCAAGATGGTATGTTCCGATGTTCGCGGCGAAAAGGTGGAACACATCGCAGTCTGACTTTGTAACACCTCTCCACGGATCGAACAACATTGGTTCAATACCGAATGGAGGCAAATGATGTGCGGTTTTCCTCAACTGCGTGTCGGGTCCTCCCCGCAGAATGGAAATTGCCTGATACCCTGCCATCATAACCTTCATCGCAATCTCCTTGAGAGCCTGTTGTACAGTTCCCCCACCATTGCCCGCGGGTCAAACTCCCGTATCCGGTGAATGTCTTCGGGAACAGGTTCTCTTGATGCTTGCTGCCGCCACACCAGTCGTGAAAGATCAATCCTTTCTGCTGGAGGGCACATGGCTTCCTTATTCCCCGGGGTGGTGATGCGGATCCAACAGCGTTCATTCAATCGGGCAAACCCGATGTTGAGAGATCCTTCTTGAAGATCCGCCGCGAGCTTTATCTGTTCACGTTGTTTCCACCACCCGGCAAATTCCCCCAGTGTGGTACACTCCACATTGTTTTCCTGCATTTGTTCGAACAGGTCATTCACAACATCCCAATGACGGTGCGTGGGATGGTGATAGAAAAACAACGGCTCATGGCGTGCGAGTTTCCGGGCAATCGTCACGCGGTGGTATTCCTTCATCCGTTTTTCCGTGTAACCCACTTTGCGCATACTTCCAATACAAATGGGATGGATCGGCACTTGCAAAGCATACTGCTGACTGTCGGTGGCTGCGTACATCGGGAGGGTATCATACGCAAAGGAAAACTCCGAAGTATATGCAAAACCGATTTCACGGGCGGCTTTTGCAAGCTCGAGGTTCCAGATACCAAACGGTGCGGCAAAACCCCCGGGGATGAGACCTACCGCCTCCATGCCATGTTTTGCCCGCTGGATGTTCCGCAAGTTTGCTTCATACGTTGGATATGTGTGATGCTCGTAGCAATGAACGCCAAATTCCTGTCCTGACATGTACCTGAAGTGTTGCAGCCATGATTCATGGCTTTTGACATCAAGGAACCACGTCATGGGAATGTTGTGAGATCGTGCGAGAGCATAGAGCTCATCAACATCACGTTGGGGTGCGCCATCGCTGTCGATCCGAAACGCAAACAGATTCTTCTTTCCAGAAGGATAGTACCAGAGATGAATATATGGCAACCCGCGGACATGATGGAGAAACTCCAATGCCCTTCGCACGAGATGTCGCACTTCTCCCTTCCCCACCAACGATACCCGCTCGGATGGCAAACGATCAACAGTTGCATAGAAGTTCTTTGACGCGGCACGATGGTCACCCAGCACTTCTTCCAGATCAAAAGGGAGTATCACTGCATGTCCGCCATGCATCGACCCGGCAAACACGGCGTATACTCCTGCTTGCGTTTTCATACAGTTCGCTTCGCAAGCAACCATGCAGTCACGGCCAATGTCGAGGAGGTGCACATCCGGAAAAATCGCATCATGACTGCCAACGATGTATTCAATGCGCTCACGTCGATGTTGTGCTCCGGCTACGGATTGAAGATGATGGGAGAAACCAAGTATTGATCCACCCCCGGAAAGATACTCCTCAACAACGCGACGTTCATTGTCTCGAAGGTTGCGATTCACCACAAGCACCGCAATGTTACTGAGCGTTGTTGAATCCGAGAGATCAACGAGAACGTATGGTACCCCTTCCTGCCGGAGACACTCGCGCCATTGAACTGATTCGACAAGGAGGCCGACGCCGAGGTTCATACGAGCCTTTCGCGCAGATACCTGATTTCTTCTCTGGGTATTCCCTTTATGGCTATTAAAATGGTTATAAAAGTTACAAGGGATGCAGAAGCCGCGAGAATCGGATTCTGATCTGAAAACAGTATCGCAACACCAAGCATCGCCACTCCCGCCAGAAAAGGACGAATAATAGCGGACAGGAAACGCACCATAACCAGCCGTTGGGCTTCGAGGCCCAGGAGAACCGTCGTCACTACTTCCGCCGCAACGATACCCACCGCAACTCCGGTGAGTCCGAATGCCGCCGCACCTGTGAAAACACATATCGTGAGTAGCAGTGTCGAAACGAACATGATGCTGGTATATTTTTTTTCTCTACCACTGACAATCAGTGTATTGACGAACACAGAGTTTACAAGCGTAGAAACAAAATACCCCAACAACACCGCAAAGACAATAGCGGATTCACTGTACTGATATCCAAAAACGAGATCAATCATATGGGTCGATAGCACAGTCCCAATCACTGCTATCGGGATGGCAAGCAACAATACCGATTTCAGCGCTATGCTAATCAGGCGGGGAACCTCCTCTGGCTTTTGTGTCGAGTACCTGGCCAATACAGGGAGGAATATCGCGTTAAAGACTCTATCAAGAAGCAGAAACAGGAATATCATCTTCATGGCTGCGCTGAATATCCCAACATCGTTGACTGTGAGAACCAAGCCAATGAGTATTGGGGGTAGATTGATCATGCTCTGCCCGAGGAGTGTTGCCAAACCAAGCGGGGAGTTTTCAACAAGAATCCTCTTCCAGAGACTGACATTCCATTGGAGTCGAACGAAGCCATGTTCTCTTTTATACCGGAGCAGAAGAAACGACGCTCCAACCGCATTTCCTACAGCAAACGCCACAGGTGTAAATGATAGGTCGGCAGATGAATGCACAAGAGCCCAAACACAAACACCGTACGCACCATAGTTCATAAGCTTCGAGACTCCCACGCTGAGAAGGTCTTCCTTCCCCTGGTAATACCAATCAAGCAACATGGCAAGTGGTAGAAGCGACAACGCATAGAAAATAATGACCGTTTGAGTCAGCCGGTCTTGAACGACAAACTGCACGACCAGAGTCAACGCTAACAGGAGAATCGCTGCCAGCAGAAGCCGCAGTGAGAGTACTCCACCGATGCGACCACGATCCACGACCAGTGACGCAGCAACATTACGTGCCTCAAGGACTTGAATGCCCGGACTTCCTACCAGCAGCAAATATCCCAACACTGACACTCCAATATTGATCACTCCAAAACCGGAGGGCTCCAGAGTTCGTGCGAGATACACCGTGATAAGGAATCCGATCAGTCTGCTGCCGACATCGCCCAGTATCATGGCTAGGATGTTCTGCAGCGGACGCTTCACTTCACTGCCTCATGGATGATCTCCACAAGTCGGGATTCCCGCCGATCCAGTGTAAAATTTGATCTGATATGTTCCCGGGCACGAACTCCGATTTCCCTTCCGGCACACAGAGCAAGCTCAAGTGCGGCAACGAGCGCATCCTCATCACCATACGGAACAAGGAACCCAATATCTGAAACGGCGGTCGGAATCCCACCCACGTTCGTTCCGACAGGAATGCACTCGCATAACATCGCCTCACAAAGACTGTTCGGGAGACCTTCAGTGAACGATGGCTGACAATAGACACCGGCTTTTCGGTACAGTTCGAGGAGTTGCTGCTGCTCAACAAAGGGAATTAACTCGACATTCTCTGGAACCGTCGGACTCACTTTTTCCAAAAGATGTGGTAAAAGCCCCACGACGATGAACTTCGTCGTTGGCATTCTCTTCGCGGCTGCAAAGAGTTTGTCCACACCCTTCACTTTCAATCTCGATTCGTCATTGCATGCGGCAACCGTCAATACGAAACTGTCCTTTGTCCCGGCAGGCGACCATCGTTCAGCATCGTATCCCGTGGGGAGATATTCCACGTTGTGTCCTTCATATTCTGCCAGCCGCTTCATGTTGCCGATAAAGAACGGGTCCACAACGAGGAGCTTCCACGCGTTCCTCATAGTCCATTTCACCAGAACGGCCTTCCATGGATTCAGCCAGATTCCGTAGTTGATCGATGGTTCCTTCGAAGCATCCACCCCGCCAATCACAACAATTGAACGCTTGCCAAGTAGTCGGGCCAGAAAGACCGTCACAAACCCGTACACCGAAGCGAACCATGTGAACGAGACATCAGCTTTCCACAGGCCTCGTAAGATGATAAACGGCGACCATAAACCACGAGTAAAGACATGGTCAACAATGAAATGGTTGCGAAGCAGGGAGAGGTCTTCCTTGATAAACGATGTAGCAAGGGAGGACGTGAAGAGAATCCGTGTGTTGTTATGGTTGGGGGTCACCGGCTGACGAATGACATTGTGAACAAGGTACTGCAAATCCAGTCAACAAGCAACGACACTTCAGGCCTTCGACCATACCAGCGATGGCGTTCCACTGCTGCAGTGCAGATGAATCTCAGCATCATCTATAGAAGTCTGACGGGTGGATAATATCCACGTCATCGCTACCGCCAAACTTGAGATCGCGACAATGTTCGGCCTCCGATTGAGATAGTTCCAGAATATCGAGGAGTTTTTTGCATTTTCTTCGGTGTTTTGATATATTCCTCACGCAAACGTGCGGATAGTAAACCCCCAACTCATGCGAATCACTACACTCATACTCGTCTTCACTGCTGTAACCCTCACCGGATGCCTCACCGTTGAGACCAAAGAGTACAGAATAAAACTCCGTTCTGATCATTCCGGTGAAGCAACTATCAAGTTTTTCAATATTCTTTCCGAGTCGGATGACACGACGGATATTGCTGCAGATGATTTCCAGCAATTGATCGAGTTCTATCTTGAGGGTTCGCAACTGGAAAAGGAGAACCCGGGATTCCGGAACGTAAAGAAGCGACTGTATGAAGATGATGGTGTACTTGTTGGCGAAGTGACGTTCGCGTTCGATAGCCTGAACGCCGTTCGCTTGTTCCGGTATGAAACCTCCGGTCCGCTGATGTATTTTGTCGGCAATCCCTTATCGTCCGAGCAATTCATCGAGAGTAACGGAACACGTGGACCGGACTGGCTCCCCGTGATATTCTGGCCGAATGATGCAACGGAAATCTATCTGAAGACAAAAGTCGTTTCAGAGGTCCCGTACCAACGTAGTGTGCTGAAATATTTCCAGGCGTGGAAATCCACCCAGCCGGACCGGGACAAACAGTAGTACATGGACCTGTGGCGTAAGAACCTTTATATCCTCTGGGGTACACAATTCCTTGCGATGCTGGGAATGAACCTCGTTGTTCCCTTCCTCCCTTTTTATATCCGTGAGCTTGGCGTAACCGACCCGAAAGAACTTGCCATGTGGAGCGGTGTTGCATTTTCCGGGACGTTCTTTTCCGCATTCATCTTTACTCCATTCTGGGGAACACTCGGAGACAAATACGGCAGAAAGGCGATGGTTGTGCGGGCGCTTTTCGGGCTTGCTCTTTCCCAGGTGCTTATCGGACTGGCGATGAATGCATGGCAGGTGGTGATTTTCAGAATTGTCCAGGGAGCCATCAGCGGGTTTATTGCGTCGGCACTGGCGCTCGTCGCAACAAATACACCACGGGAACGGATCGGATATGCACTTGGACTCCTGCAATCATCAACTGCGGCAGGAATGGTCCTGGGCCCTTTTGTTGGCGGAGTGCTTGCAGATCTCATCGGATTCCGCGAGATATTCTTTATCACGGCAGCCCTCTGCGCGATTGGGGGCATTGTAGTGGTATTGAATGTAAAAGAACAGCGCAAAGGCGATGTGGCAACGAAGGCCTTTACTGTGAGAGACAACTACAAGCTCATGTTCACAGATCGCCGGCTACGCATTGTTGCCCTCGGCCTCGTTATTGGCCAGATGTCAGTGTTGATGATCGAGCCAATCTTTGCGCTGTTCATCGAAGGGTTCGAAGCTGACACAGAATATATTGCAACACTGGCCGGAGGCATATTCTCCATTGCAGGATTGTTCATGGTCATCTCTGCCCCATGGTGGGGGCGACGAAATGACAAGATCGGATACAGGAAAAACATGACCCTTTCTCTTGGGGTGATCGCCGTCGCGTACGCCTGCCATGGCCTGGTAACAAGCTTGGTGCAACTCGGATTCCTTCGCGCAATTCTGGGATTCTTCCGGGGTGGTGTTCTTCCGGGGTTGTATTCACTGACAAGTTTATATGCACCACCGGAGCGCCGCGGCGGCATGATGGCCATTGCTTCAAGTCTGACGTTGTTCGGTAACATGCTTGGTCCAACGCTGGGTGGATTCGTGTCCGGACATTTCGGTATAAAGGCATCGTTCATCGCCAATAGTCTGATGCTCATGGGACTTTCGTTTGTGTTCTGGCATTTTCTTGACGAACCATCAGTCAAGCCGGCTGTAGAGAGCGTGGAGTTTGCAGAGTCAAAGAGTCAAGAACTGTAAAAAACAAATCTTCTTACTCCAACTCTAAGAACTCCATAAACCCGTAAAGAACTTCTACGGACTCCTAAACTCCACAAACTCCTAAACAGACTAACGACTCTCGACTAAATAGACTCTCTGTGAACTCTACAAACCCTCGTCCCGAACGCCTCTTCCTTCTTGACGGCATGGCACTCGCCTACCGGGCGTACTTCGCGTTCATCACAAGGCCGCTGATCAACAGTAGAGGTGTGAATACGAGTGCAGTCTACGGATTCGTCACAGCGCTTATGAGAATCCTCGAAGACGAGAGGCCTGAACATGTCGCTGTGGTGTTTGATTCGCGTGAGAAGACATTCCGGCACAAGATGTACGCAGACTACAAGGCCACCCGACAAAAGATGCCGGAAGACATGGCCTCCCAGATGGACAAGCTCAAGGAAGTTGTGCGGGCTTTCAATACGCCGCTTCTCGAAGTGCCGGGCTACGAAGCCGACGATGTGATCGGTACACTTGCACGCCGCGCGGAGAAAGAAGGCGTCCTCACGTACATGGTCACGGGCGACAAAGACTTCATGCAGCTCATCTCCCCTCTGATCAAGATGTTCAAGCCGGGCAAAGGTGGTGGCGATCCGGAAGTTGTGGATGAGGAAGGAGTGAGACAAAAGTTCGGAGTACGGCCTGACCAGGTGATTGACGTCCTCGGGCTCATCGGTGATACATCGGATAATGTCCCGGGTGTCAAAGGCGTGGGGGAGAAGACAGCGATTCCACTCATTCAGAAATACGGCAGCATACCTGAACTGTACGCACACATAGAGGAAATCCACCAGAAGGGATTGCGGGAAAAGCTGATCACCAACAAGGAACTCGCTCTCCTCTCCCGTCAGCTCGTTACTATTGACGTCAATGTTCCGCTGGACGTTGATTTCCACAAGCTGCGTGCGGCAAAGCAGGACACCTCGCAGCTTATCAAACTGTTTGGCGAACTGGAATTCAAATCGCTGGCGGGAAAACTCCGTGATTCGCAGATGTTCGAGAACCTCAGTCCCACCAAGCCCTCACCGGTTGACGACGATATCTCCTTCGACCCCACAAAACTCTCGACAGTTGACATTCACTCTGATACTCATACCTACCATTGCATAACTTCGATTGAGCAACTCGATAAGCTCTGTGTCTCGCTGGCGGCTGCGAAGGAACTGGTTTTCGACACGGAATCCACTTCAACTGATGCGTTGCAAGCGGAACTCGTTGGACTGGCATTCGCATTCAAGGAACGGGAAGCGTACTACATTCCGGTACAGTCAGGCGGCAAAATAGCAATTGATGACGGAGGACTCTTCGGGGCTGAAGCAATGGGCAAGTCACCAAATAACACCACGGCCGCCCTACCGGTTGATGTTGTCCTGAAAAAACTCAAGCCGATCCTGGAGAACCGCTCCATCGGCAAGATAGGTCAAAACATCAAATACGACATGTTGCTGTTGAAGACGCGCGGCATTGAAGTGCGAGGTGTTGCGTTCGATACCATGGTGGCAAGCTACGTTCTCCGCTCCGACGGTCAACACAACCTCGATGCCCTAGCAATGGAGTATTGTGGGTACAAGATGATATCATTCGAGGAACTTGTTGGTAAAGGAAGAACTCAAAAGCATATCACGGAAGTGCCGCTCGAGGCAATCACCAATTATTCTGCCGAGGACGCTGATCTGACACTGCGGATTTATCACGAGCAGATCAAGAAGTTGCAGACATTCGAATTGCTGAAGCTGTGTAACGAGATCGAATTCCCGCTCATTCAGGTTCTTGCCCGCATTGAATCGGAAGGGATTGCACTTGATACGAAGTACCTCGCACAGATGTCGAAAGACCTTGAACGGCAGTTGGATAATCTCATCAAGGAGATTCACAACGAGGCGGGAGAAATATTCAATATCAATTCAACGCAACAGCTCGCCGATATTCTTTTCAAGAAGCTCAACCTCATTCCTCTCCGGAAAACAAAGACGGGCTTTTCCACCGACGTCAATGTGCTCGAAGCATTGCAGGGACAGCACCCCATCATCGGGAAACTTCTCACCTACCGTCAGTATTCAAAACTAAAGTCTACGTACATTGATGCGCTGCCTTTGCTTATCAATCCCAGGACCAAGCGTGTCCATACATCATTCAATCAAACCGTCGCTGCCACGGGCCGGCTCTCAAGCAGTGACCCGAACTTGCAGAACATTCCCATACGTACGGAGATCGGGAGTGCAATCCGCAAGGCGTTCATTCCCGGTTCAGCGGATACGATGCTGATGTCAGCCGATTACTCCCAGATTGAATTGCGGGTGATGGCTCATGTGTGCGGTGATGAGGGACTGATGGAAGCATTCCGCAACAAAGAGGATATCCACGCATCTACTGCTGCGAAGGTCTTTGGAGTTGAGATGAATGATATTTCTCGTGATATGCGCCGCAAGGCCAAGGAAGTGAATTTCGGCATTATGTACGGCATCGGACCATTCGGACTTGCCAACAGATTGGAGATAAGTCAGGGTGAGGCAAAGGAGATTATCACTCGATACTTCGAGCGCTTCCCGAAAGTGAAGCAGTACATCAATGACACGATTGACTCAGCGAGACGCCGTGGTTACGTCGAGACGCTTTCGGGTCGACGCCGTTATCTCACCGACATCAACAGCCGCAATGCGAACATCCGCGGCAATGCCGAGCGTCAGGCCATCAATATGCCCATTCAGGGGACTGCCGCAGATATGCTCAAGATTGCCATGATCAACATTGACCGTGAGATGATGAGACTCAAACTCCAAAGCAAAATGTTGCTGCAAGTACATGATGAGCTTGTGTTTGAAGTCGCGCCAGCTGAAGTTGACCAAATGAAGTCGCTCGTGATGGACAAGATGCAATCAGCGCTGCCGCTGAGTGTGCCGGTTGAAGTCGAGGTGGGCGTGGGGAAGAACTGGCTGGAGGCACACTAGCGCGTGTAAAGCAGAGGGGAGTATTGGTGGAATGACAAACACAACTCACAGATAATTTCATCCAACGGAGGAATCAGACCACAATGATTTGTCACTGCAGGGTTTCCCTGCTTGCCATTTTCCTCATGCTCGCCGGATCGTACTCCGTAGTTGAAGCACAGGAGCTTGCAAGTGAACTCAGTCAGTTTATCGGTAACAATGCGAGGCCTTTTCTCCAACCGATCGTGGATGGTTTGAGTACCGATGTGAATGCCGGCATGTTCTCCCCGGTACCGTCTGACGGTTTTCATGTGGGGGTTACTCTCGTCGCCATGGGCGTTCTTATACCGGATGACCGGAAGACCTTCAAGCCTGCGCCGTACAGCAAGACTGTTGAATTCACGTATAATGGGATTCGATTCCTGGGGGATCTTGACATCGCTCCTGCCGAGTTCCCTACGGCAGCCGGGCTCGGGAAGAAGCAGACATATTCCGGAAGACTGAGACGTGTGCGGCCAAAAGGCTCGCCGTACGTTCCTGGCATTTATGATTTTATTCAGTACGATGCCACGGTCAGCGTGGGAGGGTATCGCGATATCTCCACGGTGTTACTCGCCACACCACAATTCTCTTTTGGAACGTATGTGAACACGAGCTTGAGTGTGCGGTTTCTGCCGACAATCCGGGTGCGTGGCGTTGGTGAAATCAGTTCGTATGGTGTTGGACTCAAGCACGACATAGGTCGCTACCTCTTTATTCCGGTTGATCTTTCGGGTCAACTTATGTACCAAAGCCTGTCAGTGAATGCACATGACAGAGAATTCAACGCAGAGTTCGATCAGTCATCTTTCGCTGTGCAAATCCATGTCGGCAAATCGTTTTCCGTGGGAGTTTTCGATCTCGGACCATACGCCGGCTTCGGCTATGAATCAAGTACAATTGACGTGCGATATGAATACGCCGATCCATATGTTGGGCGGCAGAGTGTGGATTTCGCAAGCGGGGCTCAATTTCGATTCGTTGGCGGTGTGTGTGCACGACTCTCACAATTCACACTCAACGCAGATTATAATCTGGCTTTGATGAATGGTTTCAGCATGGGCTTGGGAGTGGAGATATAAACCGGTGTAACACCGGAGGGAGCAATAAAGTGTTGGGGGAATGGGGCCAGAAGCTACAGCTGCGACTTCCGATTTATACTAAAGCAACTCGTTGGATCTTGTTGAGGTTCTCCGAAAAGGCCCTGGCGGGACTCTTACTTCTCTTTCGCCTCGTCGTGGGCGACTTTCTTTCCTTTTGCAGAGCTGATAATCTCGCTCTTGATCTCATCCATCTCCACCCTCCCCTTCCGTAGATACTTCACACCCTTGATCTGAAGTTCAAGGATTTCCTTGCTGTTGAGTTCTCTTCCGGTGAGGATGATAATGGGGATATTCTTTGTTGCGGAATCGGCCTTGAGCTCTTCGATGAACTGCATGCCGCCTTTTCGCCTCAGTGCAAGATCCATGAGGATGGTGGAGGGCTTGTGCTGCTTGGCAAGTGAAACGATATCTTCCACATCAACCGGTGCCTGGATTCCCTCAAACCCCATGTCTTCAATAATGAAGTTCAGCAGATTCGAGAAATCAACACTATCCTCAACAATGAGGATGGAGCGTTTGTCGCCGTTAGTCTTCGCTTCTTTTGACATGTAAATTGATTGGTGCTTATACTTTACAAATTGAGGAAGGCGTGTATCCAAGGTACGCGAATCGCCCCTATAAGTCAATGGTATATTGGGGAGAATCAACTTTTGCTTGCACCATAGGCACCCTGTTTCGTATTATGGGTGCGCAATGATGATTCACTGACTCACGAAGGCAGAAACCATGCACCAGTACGATCCACTTCTTCGCACCCTCCTTGTTATTGGAAGCGCCGTATTTCTCATCTCATGTGCATCAGTCCGGCTGGAGAATGTGGATTTTGGATGGCCGGTGGAAAGCGCCCTGGCCGTCGATTCCCACAATGTAGTGAACGATGGGCGTTACGCCGTGAGCTTTAATGTGGCTCCAATTGCTTTGGAAGAGTTCGATGATTCAACAGCCCTCAGGGGAACTTCCCTGCGATTGCTGCGCAGCGTTGAGGGCTACTACTTTGTCACAGGTGCGCGTTTCCGCCATGTGTATGTCTTTGCACCCGGCCCGAACGAACTGACTCTTAATAGCAGCATCAACATTTTCCCGGAAACTGACCAACGCCAGCTCGTCCATCCCGCAATGAATCAACGAGGGATGTATATCGAACTCATTGACGGCAAGCTGAAACTACGACTCGACGCCGACGGCATCATTGAAGAACCGGAATCGGAAGGGAATGGCCAATGACCCGATATATGAGAATGTGCCTCATGGTGTGCATGTTTCTTGTTGTTGCACAGGTATTTGCACAAGAGTCTGACTTGGAGGTGAAGAAGAACTTTGAAGCAGCTTGTGCAGATATTAAGATGTCCATTGATGTGGCGGAAAGAGTAAGCACCCTCGACTCCCTTGCCGTTGTCATCAATGCCCTTGAAACCCGCTACCGGAGCCGTCAGTCTTTCCTCGATAAGGCACTGTATCCTGTAACATTCGCCGACAGAATACGGCAGTTGCGTGAGCAGTATGCACTCACGTACGACCGCATGATCATGATCGAATCACAGGGAACAACGATCCTCGAATACGAAGCCCGGATCTCCCTCCTCTCCAACACCATTGACTCGTTAACAGAACACCAGAGGAGTTTGTACACCGAGTTGCAGTCGTTGAAAAAGGCCACCGCGACAATGCGAGCGACGATCAAGCAGTTGACAAACTCAATCCAGATGAAAGACCGGCTGATCTTTGCACTGGTAGATACGATCTTCCTTCCCTACGACAAGAACTTGAATCAGGTGAGTGATGTACAGAAAGAAGCCGTGAACCGCAAGCTCCTCAAGGCAAATGTGGTAGCCCGCGTGTACGACATTGCGGCCGACAATCTCAAGTTCCTTGAGGTCACGCAGTTGCAAGGAAAGGATTTTGCCAATCTCGTTGACCAATACGAGCAGTTCAACACAAAATGGAGCGGTTTGCGGGACAAGATCAGTGCCGTATCAACGATCATAGATGGGTCCCAGGCATCGGGCGCAGCAAACAAGAAGACTGCTTCGCCTGCTCAAACAGTATCACCCGGTGTCTATGTGGATTCAGCGATGATTCTCTGGCGCTCACGACTTCACGGGGCATTCTGGAACGGGGTACAGCAAGAGTTTACCAGTAGAGGTATCGCGTTGCAACAGTTCTCGGATGCACAGACCTTTTCCGCAAGCATCAGAGCCTATGTGGATTCAGCAATCGTTGACGGACGTGATGCATCGGTATTTGTGAATGAAGTGTGGAAGGAACGCATTGACAAAGAATGGCGCGACGCCATGACAAAAGAAAATATCCTTGGTGCCGCTGAATATGCGAATCTGGATAAACTTGTCAGTACGTTGGGCGGGAAGAAAATTGACCCGACGTTTATCGCGTATGCGGCTGCATTTCTCGTAGTGGTTGCTGCAATCTGGTGGTTTGTGGGACGAAAACCAAAAACGGCTTAGAGCGGTTGATTCATTCTGAGAGAAATGAAAAAGGGTGGCCGCAAACAGGGTCACCCTTTCCTTTTTGACTCGCAAGCAGATAGCTAATTGGAATAGAAGTCAATCACCCGTTTCAACGCTGCACTGCACACCGGATCGAAATCCACAAGACTCAAGGAAAACATCCGGCAATCGACCGAAGGCCGATAGAGCCCTGTTTTAGAATACCCTGCTCCCTCGAATGCACCCACCATTCCACTGTACCGTGAAGTTTTCAGGACATCCATGGATGACCGGTACAATGGCTCCCGCTTTTCATAGTAATCGGCTGCAAGTCGATCCAACTTGCCGCGAATCGCTTCGATGCTGTCGTATTGCGCTTTTTCCCACGGCGTCGGCAACACCGCATGTGGAGTGAGCATGTCCTTCCATTTCAGCCCATCCTTGTTGGTGAGAGCGGTGATATTCGGTTCCCACGGTTCAACTCCCGGAAGATAAAAATCATTGTACGCGGTTGACGAGGAATAGTATTCATCGCCGAGTCCGCAGAACGAATGCCCGAACTCATGGACATAGACGTAGTCCATCTGCCATTCCTGTCCTTTCACCTCTTCCTTCGTATAGGTTGTCGCATAAAGATTGTAGATACCTCCGCCTCCGTAGCGCGTATCATTCACAAGAATGCAGATAAAATCATACGGGGCCAAGGCGGCAATATCGCGCACAGTCTTGTTATCTTCTGTCAGGACGTATCGGGCAGACCCAAACGTGTTGTACATAGTCCCAAGGATATTATCTTTCCAGATATCCTTGTCCGGGATATCAATCCCCGACTCTTTCGACTCGGCCTCCACAGCCCAGACATTGAAATCCTTGCGTCGTGCCTTGAACGGCTGCGTCTCGAACATCACATCGTTAAAATGCTTCGCATCGTTGCGAAACTTCTCCATATCATCCCGTGCATAGCCGTCACCAATGATGACGATGTCGACTTTCCCGGTGGGATCACCGTTCTTCATGACCGCGTTGACACGGAATCTCTTCTCACGTGATTGCTTGTTAATTTGCGTCTGGTCTTCAGGATCAATCACTGTCGAGAACAATTCATGGAAAACCATCCGCTTGTCTCGCCGCGCAATCGTCAACTGAATGGCTTTCCGGGGATACGGTAGCCGCACAGTTTCCGAGAACGTCTTGTACACTCCTCTTGCCGCCTCGTCAGTCGTTTGCCATTCATTGAATATGCTGGAGAATCCGCGGGAGAAAATCAGGGCTCCCGTTCCCATGTCATACACTCGGAAAGCGAACTCACCAAGGTTCAGCGTATCAACAAGGTGAATGCGACTCCCCGGCCAGTCTCCTTCTTCCAACACGCGGTCGAGGCTGAACTTCTCTTCGCCTTTGGTTCCGGTATGGTAGTAATCAACGCGGAGCGTCTTCTTTGTAAAGAACCTGTCATAAGTTGCCGACTGAAATGCGAACCCCGAATGCACTGCAATGATTGATAAGGCGAGAAGCAACCGCATTGTTCCTCCTGTGTTATTCAAAATAGAAACGCGCCCCGATACCACCATTTGCTCTCATTTCCGTCGCAGGAATGAGATCAAGGATCGGAGCGAACTCGACAAAAACATCAAGCGGTACTCCACGCGGCCAGAATGCCAAACCTCCCACGATGCGAATACCGAAAATCCCGTCACTCTTTGCCGCACCAAATCTCCCGCCAACGCCGGCGTACGGCACGAATCTTTCACTTGACCTGATAGCATCAGGAAAATGCCAGAGATAATCCGCATGCACATGAAAGAATCCCTTGCCGCGAAACGACCATGCAAGCCCGGCATCAATGGCATTCGTGCTTGAAGTCCATGCCTTTCCGCTCAGGCCCGTGGGCTCACCAAGAATAATCCCCAGCCCCAACCCTCTGTCCTGTGCTTGCAGAGTGGTTGCCACGATAAGCAACACCGTGATGAACAAACCCTGTTTCATCCTTCCCTCCATTCCGTTCCTGTAGTTATTCAACACCAAGCAGCTCCACATCGAAGATCAATTCCGCATTGGGTGGAATAGCTGCACCGGCACCACGAGACCCGTATCCGAGTGCCGATGGAATGATCAACTTCCGCTTCCCTCCCACTTTCATTGAAGCAACGCCTTCATCCCACCCCTTTATGACCTGCCCCACACCAATAGCAAAAGAGAATGGCTTGTTGCGATCCACGGAACTGTCGAATTTCTTTCCGTCTGTCAGGTAACCCGAATAATGAACGGTAACATTCTTGCCGGTCGTCGGCGAAGCCCCGGTCCCGACCACCATATCCACATATTTGAGACCTGATGGCGTGCTCTGTGGTTCATTCATTGATACTTCTCCTGGATAATTGCGTACGGTTTGAGATGAATTACATCCGGCGACGAAGAACGCGCCAATGGAAAGCAGCGTGAGGAGCGATTTCATTCCTTTTCCCTTCAAAAAATGTGAAATCAAGATAGAATATTTGGGAAGGAAATCAATCTTGAATCTCTCGGAAATGATGCTATCTTCGTTGTAGTTCATTCCCCGCCAATACATTCAGAGACCATTAAAAATGATTCATGGACAGAAACACGAGAGGATTCTCCCCGGACTTGTATTCTTTATTTTGCTGTTAAGTTCCTGCTCATCCGATAACAAAGCCAAGACCCCCCCTATGCAACGAGACCCGCATTCTTTCGCCCATCATGATGAAGTTGTTGTGAAGCACCTCGATCTGCAGCTCTCTGTTGATTTTGAACGCAAGGTCCTGGATGGAGACGCAACGCTCGAAATCCAGAACCTCACCAATGCCGACAAGCTGTATCTTGATACCCGTGACCTGACAATTCACCGCGTGCGCTTGGACGACGGTTCCGAGACGTCTTTCTCTCTCGGCGAAGCAAAACCGCATCTGGGCAAGCCATTGGTAATTGATATCCGTCCGACGACAAAAAAAGTTACGGTCACGTATACAACAAGTCCCGAAGCTGCCGCTGTGCAATGGCTCTCCCCGCCTCAGACCGCGGGTGGAAAACAGCCGTTCCTGTTTACACAATCGCAGGCGATCATGGCGCGCACATGGGTCCCATGTCAGGATAATCCTGCCGTGCGGATGACGTACAGTGCGCGCATCAGTGTCCCCCAGGGAATGCTTGCCGTGATGAGCGCCGAGAATTCTCCCGAGAAACGGGCTGACGGTGTCTATGAATTCAATATGCCGCAACCGATTCCCTCGTATTTGCTGGCACTTGCCGTCGGCGACCTGGCATTCACGCCGATCAGCGAGCGGAGCGGCGTGTACGCGGAGCCATCCGTGGTGGAACGTGCAGCATGGGAATTCGCTGACACGGAGAAGATGATTCAGGCCGCAGAAAAACTCTACGGTCCTTATCGGTGGGGACGCTACGATATTCTCGTGCTGCCTCCGAGTTTCCCGTTCGGTGGAATGGAAAATCCACGGCTGACATTTGCAACGCCAACGATACTCGCAGGCGACCGCTCACTTGTTGCACTTGTCGCTCACGAGCTTGCCCACTCATGGTCGGGCAACCTTGTCACCAACGCAAGCTGGGGAGACTTCTGGTTGAACGAGGGTTTCACAAAGTACTTCGAGAATCGCATTATGGAAGCCATGTACGGGAAGGAATACGCCGACATGGAGGCGCTTCTCGGATATCAGGATCTGTTGAAGACTCTTGATGAACTTGGTCGTGATAGTGCTGATACCAAGCTTCATATTAATCTTACCGGACGTGACCCCGACGATGGCGTTACGGATATTGCGTACGAGAAAGGACATTTCTTTCTTCGCACCATTGAGGAAGCAGTTGGCAGGGAACGTTGGGATGCATTCTTGCGATCATACTTCGACGCGAATGCATTCAAGAGTATGACCACGGAGAAATTCCTCACCATCCTGCGCGAGCAACTCATCAAGGGTGACCAGGACCTCGAACAACGAATCGGGATTGACGTGTGGGTGTACATGACCGGACTGCCGAAGAACTGTCCGCAGATAACCTCTGATGCATTCTTCCGGGTCGAGTCGCAGGTGGAAGCATGGAAAAACGGCGCTGCGCCAACAGCTCTTGAATCTGCAAAGTGGACTACCCAGGAGTGGCAACACTTCCTGCGCAAGTTGCCAAAGCCGATGACCGCGACTCAGATGGCAGAACTCGATAAAGCATTCAAGTTTACGGTGAGCGGGAATTGCGAAGTGCAGCACGAGTGGTTCCTCCACGTCATCGCCAACAAGTACACACCCGCATACTCAGCGATTGAGCAATTTCTGCTCAAAGTAGGACGGAGGAAATTCCTCAAACCCATTTACACCGATCTCGCCAAAACTCCTGAAGGACTTGAAATTGCGAAACGGATCTACGCCAAGGCGCGTCCCGGTTACCACGCCGT
>CAZIHJ010000037.1:0-6962 GCA_964538485.1 uncultured Chitinophagales bacterium
CCTACATGGATATGTGATTTCAGCAGGGTCAATTCCTCCGTATGTTACCACACGCAAGCATGATCTAAAATCGAGTACTCTCGCAGTCAATTCTCACATACAAGATTCAAGGAGGTTATATGCAACGATCGGTTCTTTGCGGTATGCTCGTCTGTGCGGCAGCGTTGGCAATATTCACATCAGATGGATGGGCAAGCGATAAATCAGCGAAAGGGTTTCCAAGTCAGGTTGCGCGCGGCAAGTATCTCGCGAGCTTTGCCGGCTGTACAGATTGTCATACACCAAAAGTATTCTCGCCGGCAGGCGCTGAGCCGGACACTACGCGCTTGCTCTCCGGTCATCCGGCGGATGAAAAACTTCCTGAAGTACCTGTTGAGCATCTCGGCCCGGGCAAATGGGGAGCCGTCACCAATGGTCACCTTACCGCATGGGCAGGGCCCTGGGGAATTTCATTCGCGCGCAATCTTACACCCGACGTTGCCACTGGTTTGGGAAGTTGGACTCCGGAGATGTTTGTGAAAACAATCCGGACGGGGAGACACATGGGCGAAGGACGACCTCTCCTGCCGCCGATGCCCTGGCAGCAGGTGTCAACACTGACCGATGATGACTTGAAAGCCGTCTTTGCCTACTTGCAATCGTTGAAGCCGATTGAGAATGCGGTTCCAGATCCTATTCCCCCGAAACAGTAAGGCAGCGAGGAAGACATGCACACGGCAAGCGCGTTGAGAGTGTTCTTTGTCCTGATTGGTTGGCTGATGGTGACGGTTCTTGGAACCGCGCAGTCCATGTATAAGGAAACTGCGGTCAGCAACGGAGGCACGATAAGGGGCGTTGTACGTGCAGCTCCGGGGACGAAGAATGCCGACGTGCTTGCAGTGCATAAAGACGACAAAATCTGTGGCCGACAAAAACCCTCACCACGATTGCAGTTGGGGAAGAATGGTGGTGTGGCGAATGCCGTGATCTTTATTGAGGGAATACAGGAAGGAAAGCGATTCGCGGCTCACGGAAAGTATGTGCTCGACCAGAAGGGATGTGAATACGTTCCCCACATATCGATTCTGCCTTTCGGGGCAACGCTCGAAATCATGAACAGCGACCCGCTGTTGCACAACGTACACGCATACGATCACGAGCTTGGCAAAACACTCTTCAATATCGCCCAACCCATCAAGGGGCAGCGGACTCCGATCAAACACACGACATTCAAGAAGCCCGGTGTTTATCTCGCGACATGCGATGCCGGACATCCGTGGATGAGCGCATACATCATGGTAACCGCCCACCCGTACTATGTGAAGACCGGCAACGACGGTAGTTTTAGTCTGGATGACGTTCCACCGGGAGTTTATACACTCACAATGTGGCACGAGGGGGTGAATATTACAAAGACATTGGATGACGGCGGTAAACCCAAGGCATACATTTTCGAACCACCTTATGTGTTGAGTCAGCAAGTGATCGTTCCGGAGCGGGGAAACGTTGCTGCAGACTTCGAGCTTGTTGTGAGGAAGTTGTCCCCGAGCCCCTTGCCGTCTGCAGGAATTCCCCAAGAATAGCCATCACGAACATGCATGGAATGATTGTCATTACGAGAATATTGAAGTGGATTGTCATCAACACAGCCAGTCTCCTGGCGCTGTTGTTGGTGGGATACACCATCGTACTTCTTTCCGCAAATCCCCAGCTCCTCGCATTTCTCCGGTAGCATCTGGCGTCTGAAGTGTCTCATTGGCAGTGAAATCGGACGCATATTCAGGCACTCCTGTAAAGATTTCAGTCTACTGCTGACGAACTGGCAAACCAGTTTCCCCATCCCCAAGACCCTTCTCAGCTAACCCACTTGTTTTCAATGTCTTCCACCAAGTTGCCAGGAATGGCACGTCCGTTGAATTCTGTTTGGCAACACGATAAACAACCGTTCCACAAAATCAGGAGGATACTGCAATGGTAGTTCGAGTTCATCGTTTTCCGTCGTTCGCTTCAGCCGGTGATGTGAATTTCGATTTTGAAAGAGAGATTGACACCATGTTCGGCGATATACTGAACACAAGGGTTATCGAGCCGGCGCGACGTCCGTCTCCGTCGTTGGATGTTGCTGAACAAGACAATGAAACCATCGTAGTCGCAGAATTGCCCGGTGTACGCAAGGAGGATGTGAAGGTCTCCGTGCATGATGGCGTTCTTACGATCAGTGGTGAACGGAAAGCCCATCAATTGCCGGAAAAGTCGGCATGGGTGCGAAATGAAATCTCCACCGGACAGTTCAGTCGCAGCATTCAGTTGCCGCACGAAGTGCAGATGAACGGCATCTCCGCCGAATTGACCAATGGCGTGTTGCGAATTGTTTTGCCGAAGGCGGAGGAAGCCCGGCCACGTGAGATCCAGGTGAAGTAAAGACGGGAGTACCAACCATGACAAAAAATACAGAAGTCAATGTTTCTCAACAGAGCGGGAATCTCCCGATGACACGGAAAGATGTGCTGGAACGTTATGTAACACCGGCAGCGGATATTATCGAAACACCGGATATGTACGTGTTGACGATAGATCTTCCGGGCGCAGTCAAGGAGACGATCGGGGTGAGTATCCGGAACAATACGCTGACCATCGTGGCTCCGGTGGGAGAACGTCACAAGGAGAACTCGACCCTGTTGTTCAGTGAACTTCGCAGCACGTCATACTATCGTGAGTTCAATCTCGGAGACGGTGTAAACCGCAATGCAGTTACTGCACACTACGAAGACGGTGTTTTGAACGTGCGGCTCTCGAAGACCGAAAAAATGAAACCGAGGGAAATCCCAATTCAATAACAACGATTCATCAACAGATCAAAAAGGAGGAATCATTATGTCACTCATTCGTTGGAACCCAACACGTGAACTGACCACATTCCCGGCTGATGTGTTGAGCATGCAGCGGGAAATCAACCGGATGTTCGATGGTGTCTTCCGGGGTGGAATACAGGACGATGGCTCATTGTTCTCCACGGCCTGGACCCCGGCGGTTGATATCACGGAACACGAAACGGAATATCTTGTCAAGGCCGAGCTTCCGGGCGTCAGCAAGGAAGATGTAAAGATCACCATGCAGGATAATATCCTGACCATCCGTGGCGAGAAGAAGCAGGAGAAGGAAACAAAAGAGGGGAACCTCCACCGTGTCGAACGCTCGTACGGTTCATTCCAGCGGTCGTTCACACTCCCTGCAACGGTCAAGGGAGACAAGATCGAGGCCTCGTACAAGGACGGCATCCTGTCCGTCACGCTCCCCAAAGCAGAAGAGGCGATGCCAAAACAGATCGAGGTCAAGGTAAAGTAAAGCCGAAAATTTACATTCGGTAGCTCAAAGAAATAGGCGGGGCAGAGTTCTGTTGGAGGTGGGAACGGAACGATAACCCCGCCTTTGTTTTATCAGCATTATTCCGTGGTTAAATCCACCCATTCTTGATAGCGGAACACGTTTATTTGTGTTATCGGCTTCAGGAATCGAAACTGTCCGCCTGGATTACATGTTATAGAAGCAGCAACAGATCAATCAATAGAGGGCATATACCCCATGACAAAAACGAAAGTCCCACAGGCGCTCCCCGTTTTGCCGTTGAGAAACTCGGTGTTCTTTCCGCGCCAGGTAATGCCCCTGTCCATCGGGCGGGAAAGCAGTATCAAAGTGGTGGAAGATGCAATGAAAGACGACGGACTGGTGGTGATCGTTGCACAGACCGACGGGACAGTGGAAAAACCGGCCGAGAAGGATATTTACTGGGTCGGGACGGTTGCAAAGATTCTCAAGACATTTACTCTCAATGATGGAACGCGGAGTGTCCTCATGCAGGGACTTCATCGTGTCCATCTGCTTTCGATTCTCCATACCGATCCGTTCATTCGTGCCGTGGTACGTGATGCGGAAGAGACATTCGAGACGGGCGAAGAAATCGACGCCATGGCAACGAACCTGAAAACACTCTTCAGAAAAGCTGTAGACCTTGCCCCGAATCTCACGGACGAACAACTGACCATCGTGCTCAATGTTGACCAACCCGATGCAATTGCGGATGTCGTGTGTTCGATGATCCAGTTGCCGGTCGTCGAGAAGCAGCAGATACTCGAAACACTTGATTTGCGAAAACGCATGGAGCAGGTGACTGTGGGTCTCACCAAGCTCATCCAGAAACTTGAGTTGAGTAGCAAGATTCAATCGGAAGTGCAGGACGGCATCAACAAGAGCCAGCGCGAATATTACCTGCGCGAGCAAATGAAGGCGATCAAGAAGGAATTGGGTGAAGACGAAGACAAGGTGGAAGTCGCCGAACTGCGCAAGCGTGTGGATGCCGCGAAGCTGCCTGAAGAAGCGCTCAAAGTTGCCAACAAGGAACTCGAGCGCCTCGCGCAAATGAACCCGGCTTCAGCCGAGTATACCGTGAGCCGGACGTACCTTGACTGGATTCTGGATCTTCCCTGGAGTGTCAGCACTGAGGACAATCTCGATATCAAGCAGGCGGGCGAAGTGCTGGAGAAGGATCATTATGGCCTGGACAAAGTAAAGAAACGTGTTTTGGAATATCTCGCCGTCCGCAAATTAAAGAACGACATGCGCGGTCCGATTCTCGTGTTTGTCGGTCCTCCCGGTGTCGGGAAGACATCATTGGGACGCTCGATTGCCAATGCGCTTGGACGCAAGTTCGTGCGTATTTCGCTTGGCGGTGTACACGATGAAGCGGAGATTCGCGGTCACCGTCGCACGTACATTGGTGCGTTGCCGGGACGAATCGTGCAGGGATTGAAGAAGGCCGGCTCCAACAATCCGGTTTTCATGCTGGATGAAGTAGACAAGCTGGGCAACGATTTTCGCGGCGATCCGTCATCGGCATTACTGGAAGTCCTGGACCCGGAACAGAACTTTTCGTTCAGCGATCATTATCTGGAGATTCCGTTTGATCTTTCAAAGGTGATGTTCATTGCGACGGCAAACATGATCGAGCCGATACCGCCGCCATTGCGTGACCGTATGGAGATTATCGAAATCCCCAGTTACATCGAAGAGGAAAAGATACACATTGCCAAGCGGTTCCTTCTACCGAAGCAGCGTGACGAGCATGGTGTGCAGGAGAACCAGTTTGCCATCGAGGATGAGGCATTGCGTGAGATCATTACCGGCTACACACGCGAAGCCGGCGTGCGCAACCTCGAACGCCAGATCGCCACGGTGATTCGAAGCGTGGCGCGGGAGATTGCCGAAGGTATTACCTCACAGGCGACTGTCGTGAAAGACATGCTTGTGAAGATCCTTGGCAAGGAGAAGTTTTACCGTGATGTTGCGGAACGCATCAATAGACCCGGCATCGCGGTCGGTCTGGCGTGGACTCCTGTTGGCGGTGACATCCTTTTTATCGAAGCAACGAAGATGAAGGGGAAGGGAAACCTGATTATCACCGGACAACTCGGTGAAGTGATGAAGGAATCCGTGCAGGCGGCGTTGAGTTTCATAGCGGCCAACGCGCGTGTGTTGGGCATACCGGAGGATTTCCGCGAGAAGAATGACATCCACGTTCACGTGCCTGCGGGAGCAATCCCCAAGGACGGTCCGTCGGCCGGCGTCACAATGCTGACGGCGCTGGTGTCATTGCTCACCGGTCGCCTTGTGCGTAACGATCTGGCGATGACAGGCGAAATCACGCTGCGCGGCGCTGTGCTTCCCATCGGCGGTGTGAAGGAGAAAGTCCTTGCTGCGCACCGGGCAGGAATTAAAACTGTGCTGTTGCCGGAGCGCAACCGTCACGACATCGACGAGATTCCGAAGTCGGCGGTTGAGGGAGAAGGTGCAATTCAATTCCATTTCATCAAGGAGATGAGCGAAGTGCTCGAACTTGCTCTTGCACCTGCCGGCGAATCCGAGCAAACACCGGATCTGGATGTGAAGGAGATTGCGGTCAACTAAACGGTTTGTTCTACCGACACTCGAAGCCCGGAATGAGCTCATGACAGAGCTGTTCCGGGCTTGTCGTTTTCAGAGAACTCCTCTTTACAGTGACGCGTGACAATACGTCTTCCATGGGAGATCATCCCGGCATCGGGGTTGCAACAGAATGGTATGGCAGCATCGTATCGCATAAACAAGGGTATCTCCTCTTTCCCCTTTTTTTATGCAATACGAACCACTCAACAACCATGCAAAGGAATACTCATGCGGACACTTTCGTTTTTGGTTATTCTATCACTTTTTGTAGCTGGGAGCCTTTTCGTCGGGTGTCAGGAGCAAGGTGCGAACATCGTCCCCGGCGCATTGGAATCAAGTGACACATCACCGGTCAATGGTGGCCCTGTCAAGAATGATAGTCTTATTTTCTTGTCTATTCCACCGATTGCTGAGATCATCGTCAATACATCCGACACAGCAGTGGTGAAGCCCAAAGGCCTCGCACGTCTCGTGGCCACTCTTGAGTACCTTTCACTCGACGGTCGTTACGTAACACTTTCGGCGGTATTTGTTATTCCTCAGAATGCCGTAGAAGAGCCTGTCACGATCTCAATGAGGATCGACCCATATACGGGATCACTGCTATTCCAGCCTTCCGGACTTGTATTTGCAGAGCCTGCTTCGCTTGATTTCTCTACAAGGAACATCGATCCGATTCCGGAGAATGCCCTGGTACAGTTCGCCTATGTGCGTACCGGTGGTCCGAACGAACTGATCACGTTTGCAAGCCTCCAAACTATTGGGAAGAGTGGAAAAATCGATATGCTTGGTGCGCGCATTAATCACTTCTCACGATATGCATTCGCCCGGTAGTGACAGCGCTCAATGATGATGTGTTGACATCGACATGAGAAGTGGCGGTTTTGTAATGCAGAATTTGTAGATTGTAGAAGTAGCTTGTAAGTTACGGGCCAGGTCTTTTTATCTGGAGAAGTGGCTGTCCTACTCGGAAGATTGAGCGGGGCGAGGGGATGCGTTTGTTT
>CAZIHJ010000037.1:7062-25201 GCA_964538485.1 uncultured Chitinophagales bacterium
ATACGCCGCCAAGAAACCTCACATGACTGTCCTGCGCAAGAAACCGCTGCTGGTTGGTGGGCTCTGCAAAATCGTTCGCTCCCTGCCAGCCGAGCGTGAGTATGCCGCCAAACCCGACGTTGATGCCGGTGTAGATGATGGTGAGGCCGGCGAGAAAGAGGATGATTCGCAGAGGCAGCGCGGTTAGTGAGTTATTCATGAAATCATTCAAAAGTGAGAAATTGGCCTTACAATTTCCTTAGAGTTGAACCCGTTTCAATATCCGCAATCGCGTATTCCCTTTCTCGAGTGCCGGAGCCGCCCTGTCCAATTTGTTTGGAGACCTTGTATTGTCCGAAATCTGTATGGAATATCACTTTGTCCTCTTCGTTAGCCCTGAGAAAATTCGTGAATGCAGAATCAAATTGCAACTTAATCCTTGATTCTTACTGATAGTTTGAACCATTTGGTCAAGCGGGGACGCTTGACCTACTCCTCAGATTAATGGGCAGTAGGACCAACGTCCCCGTTTGTCCGCCGCGCATAACCCGTACAACGAAACTCTAGCACTACTATCCTCCGTTTGACATTCTCACCTTTGTTTATTATCATTCCCTTGTAAATCAATGACTTACAGCGATTGAAGTGGTTTGATGACAAAATCTGCGAAGTGGTTCCTCGGTATACTTGCCGTCCTTGTAGTTCTCGCCGGGGGTTTTACAATCCTCATGATCTCACTCTTTACCGGCTCAGGCAGAACAACGGAAGTTGTGCGCTCCGGCTCGGGCGACAAGATTGCGTTGGTGGAAGTCGAAGGCATCATCGTTGACTCCGAAGACATCGTCCGTCAACTCAAAGAGCATCGCGAGAATAGCAGCATCAAGGCAATCCTCTTGAGAATTGAATCTCCGGGCGGCGGTGTTGTTGCGAGTCAGGAAATTTATGAAGAAGTAAAGAAGACACGCGACTCAGGGAAACCTGTTGTCGCTTCGATGGGATCCGTGGCAGCGAGCGGAGGGTACTATGTTGCGTGTGGTGCTACGCGCGTGGTAGCAAATCCCGGTACGCTTACCGGAAGCATCGGCGTGATCTCCGAGTTTCTTCAACTGGAAGATGCATTAACAAAGTTGGGCGTTGGTGTAAAAATTATCAAGAGCGGGAAAATGAAAGATGTCGGTACGCCCACCCGCGCCATGACCGATGAAGATCAAAAGTATTTTCAGGATTTGATTGACGATATTCACGCGCAGTTCGTTGCCGTCGTTGAAAAGGAACGCATGCTGGATCACGATCTGCTCGTCGAGCTTGCCGATGGTCGTGTGTTCACCGGCGTGCAAGCCGAAGACCTCGGACTGATTGACACACTCGGCACGTATGAAGACGCCGTGTTGATTGCCGCTGAACTTGCAGGCATTGAAGGCGAGCCGGCCCTCGTCAAAGAGCGCAAACGTCGGACGATGTTCGACACGTGGTTCGGTGATGTCAGCGAAAGCATCACAAGTCTCAAGAGCGAGCTGCTGAACCGTCCCATTCTCTCGTACAAGTTCGTCGGTCCATGACACGATTGTATTTGTCGCCATCACTCACCACATCAGAGGAGACGCACCGTTGACCAAAGCAGATATTGTCGACACAATTGCCACAGCAACTGGGTTAACGAAGGTGGAGACGGAAGCCGTCGTTGATGGGTTTATTTCCACGGTGATCAACGCCATGAAGGAAGGCAAGAACATCGAGATTCGCGGATTCGGCAGCTTCAAGGTGAAGAAGCGCAAAGGAAGAGTTGCCCGCAACCCGCGTACCGGCGAACAGGTGATGGTGGAAGAGCACTGGGTACCGCTGTTCAAAGTATCGAAGGAAGTCAAGGTTCTGGTAAATGAGAACCTCCAGAAGATCATGAAGTGAGTGCGGCGAGGTCCGAATGGCGCAGGTAAAGCTTACGTGTGGCAAGTGTGGTTCCGATATTTCCCCCTCGGACAAATTCTGCGCTTCATGCGGTGAACGTGTCGAATTGCCGGTCGGCGGTTCCGTTGCTTCCGCCGAATCCCCATCAACAGTCCAATCCCCACCACCGAAAAAGAAATTCACCTTCCGACCGGAACCCTGGCAGATGTATTTTGGGGGGGCGTTGGTACTCCTGCTTGGTTACTTTATTTATTCCGAGATAGACCGTCCGCATGTTACACCGAAAGCAGGCGTCAAGCCCGCGGCCAAGGTGGAAAATCATGAGGCCGTGCATGAGATCGAGCAGCTTGAACAAGCGGTGAACGCCAATCCGAACGATGCAGCTGCGGTTCTCCGGCTCGCCAACAAGTTACATGACGTGGCGATGACCGAACAGCAGTTACTCGGCAGAGCAATTAGTACCTACCAACAATACCTGAAGCTGAATCCCGACGACCCGAACGCACGCGTTGATCTTGGGATCTGCTACTTTGAACAAGGGCGTACAGATACCATGAACGCAGGCCGGTATTTTCAGATGGCGATCGACGAAATGGAAACCACCATTGAGGCACACCCGACGCACCAGTCCGCGGCGTTCAATCTTGGTATCGTGACTCTGTATGCCGGTGCGGCATCACAATCAACACGATGGTTTCAAAAAGCAGTGGAGATTAATCCCGAATCTGATCTTGGCAAACGCGCAAAGAATCTTCTTGAACAGCATTCATTTCAATCATCAGTCAACTAACCACCTATCCTGTAGAGAAAGGAGGGGACATGCCCAGCGGTAAAAAGCGTAAGCGCCACAAGATGGCGACCCACAAGCGTAAGAAACGATTGAGAAAACAGCGACACAAGAAGAAATAAGTGATCACCTATGGTCATCCCGCTACACGGTGGCGGGATGATTTGTTCGTTATGATCTTTACACGGAAAGTCACGGGGTGGTTGAAAACCTGTGATACAGGCGTTCGCATACAGTCAGGGTACAAGCGAAATGACCGGAATTGAAGCCCTGAGAACAACGGTTGCTTCGTAGGGTAATTGGTTGATTTTTAAGACCCAAGTTTATATCATACTTTTGGTTTTTATTCGATGATAACTACGTGGAGTGAGGTGGGTTATGGCGCAGAATAATGGAGTGGTGAAGGGCCTGGTAATCGGCTTGCTGGCCGGTGGTGCAATCGGAGCTGTGCTCGCATTGCTCTATGCCCCAAAGAGTGGCAAAGAGCTACGTGCTGACATCAAGGAACGTGCAGACGGCATTCTGGAAGATGCAGATACGTACATGCAAGCAGCGAAATCCAAGGCATCAGAGATCGTGGGCGACGCAAAGCAGCGGTCGGAACGGCTCGTGACCGATGCGACGAAGAGAGCAGGCGCGTTGATTGAAGACGCTGAACGCGTTATCTCCGGTGCAAAGCAAAAGGCCGGTAACGTTGTTGAAGAAGGCGTCAAGATCAAGAACGCCGTGAAGGCAGGTATGGATGCGTACCGCGACGAGCGGGACCGTTCCTAATCATCAGGTTCACCACAGGAGCACATCGTGGATATCGTTCTCACTATTGCACTGATCGTTGCGCTGTCATGTCTCTCGGCTGTATGCGTGTATCTTATACTTGTTCTCATTCGTGTCCGCGACATACTTAACAATGTAGAGAAGGATCTGCGGGAAATGACTTCTCGTGCGATCCCCGTGCTGGACAACATGGAGTTCATTACCGCCCGCCTCAAGAGCATCACCGAGAATATCGATGACCAGGTGATGATGATACGCGAGTCCGTCGGTTCTGTCCGTGAAATTGCCGATAATATTGTCGCCCTTGAACGCAAAGTTCAGGAGCGCATTGAGGGTCCGATTCTCGACACCGTGGCGATGGTAGCTGCGGTGTTCAAGGGAGTGCGCACGTTCGTCGAACGTGTACGGGCGTAGCCCGGGTCTTCCTTCTTACTGCTCTTGTCGTTTCATAGCCACGTTCCACCCGACACATCCGCGGTTACGCGGACTATCACACCTGTACTGGAGGCACTGATAACCTTATGAGAGAATACACACCTGATCGTATCCGCAACGTGAGCGTCATCGGCCACGGAGGAGCGGGAAAAACCTCATTTACCGAAGCCATGCTTTTCTCTTCAGGTTCCACCACCCGACTCGGCAAAGTGGAAGAAGGGAACACACTCTCCGACTATCACCCCGACGAAATCGAGCGACAGATCTCCATCAATACCTCATTACTGTTTTGCGAATGGAAGACCGCCAAGCTCAACATCCTTGACACCCCGGGATACATGGACTTCACAGGCGAAGTCAAATCGGCGCTTCGCGTCTCCGACACGGCCGTAATCATGTTGAAGGCGGTCGAGGGCGTCGAAGTTGGCACCGAAGTGGTCGGCAAGTACACCAACGAGTTGCGCAATGCGGTGATCTTTGTGGTCAACAAATTGGACCATGAGAATGCCGATTTCAATAATGTTCTCCGGCATTGCCATGATCTGATCAGCCACGATGTTATTCCGGTCCAGTTTCCCTTGAAGCAAGGACTCGGTTTCGACAGCGTTGTGGACATCCTGAAGATGAAAGTCCTGAAGTTTCAACCGGGGGGAAATGGCAAGTATACGGAACAGGACATCCCGGCAGATGCGAAGACTCGTGCGGAGGAACTTCGCCAGCAATTACTCGAACTGATAGCGGAGACCGACGAGAACTTGCTTAATACGTATCTGGAGAAGGGAAATCTCTCCGATGAAGAGCTTAAGAGGGGATTGCAGAAAGGCATTCGTGATCGGAAGGTGTTTCCGTTGTTCTGTGCCGCGTCAACACTGAATGTCGGCGTCACTTCGATTATGGATTTCCTGCTGGAATATTGTCCGGCGCCGGTCGATATGGGTGATCTGCATGGGAAGGTACCCGGAGGTCAAAACGGAACCTCTGATATTGTGGTAAAGCAAGATCCGGCAGGCCCGCCATCACTGTTCGTTTTCAAAACCGTCTCCGAATCCCATGTCGGCGAACTGTCGTTCTTCCGCGTCTGTTCCGGCAGTGTCTCACCCGGTCTTGATATGGTGAATGAATCCAACGGAAGGCCGGAGCGTCTTGCACAATTGTACGCAATGAACGGCAAGGATCGGAAAGAGGCGGGGAAGCTGTTTGCCGGCGATATCGGCGCTGTCGTGAAACTCAAGGATACCCACACGAACAACACGCTCAGCAGCAAGACGTTTCCGATTGTCTACACACCCATCGTATTTCCTGAACCTGTTTTTCATGCTGCCATTCTCCCAAGATCAAAAGGTGATGAAGACAAGATTTCCACCGGGTTACACGCCCTGCATCAGGAAGACCCGACATTTATCTTCCGTGTCGATGGAGAATTGCACCAGACGATTATCAGCGGGCAGGGTGAGTTGCATCTTGACATTGTTGTCAAGCGACTGAAGCTGAAGTTCAATGTTGAAGTAGACCTGATTGAACCCAAGGTTCCGTATCGCGAGACTATCAAAGGTATAGTAAAGGATGTCGAGTACAAGCACAGGAAACAGTCCGGAGGTCACGGCCAGTATGGACATGTGCATTTGCGCCTTGAGCCGTTGAAACGCGGTCAAGGATTTGAGTTCCTGGACGAGATTGTTGGCGGCGTGGTGCCGGGGAAGTTTATCCCTGCGGTTGAGAAGGGTGTGGTGGAAACAATGAAGGATGGCGTACTCGCAGGATATCCCGTTGTGGATGTCCGGGTCGCGTTGCACTACGGCTCATATCATGACGTTGATTCCTCGGAAATGGCATTCAAGATCGCCGGTTCACAGGCATTTAAGAAGGGATTCCTCGAAGCGAAGCCCATTCTCCTCGAACCGATCTACACGATAGAGGTGAAAGTTCCTGAGGATACAATGGGAGATGTTATGGGTGACATCTCCGGGCGTCGGGGCAAGATCCTCGGCATGGACACGATCGGGCATTACCAGGCAATTCGAGCTCATGTGCCCGCCTCCGAGTTGCACAAGTATGCCACCATACTCCGTTCAAAGACCGGCGGACGCGGCGTCTTCAGCGCATCGATGTCGCACTACGAAGAGGTGCCGCGGGATCAGATGGAGAAGATTGTCCAGGCATCCGAGAAGACCAAACAAAAGGAACAGGTCGCGTAGAAGCTCAAGCGAACATGGCATGTGGAGTATTGGTGTGAGGTTGGGTCTGAGCTTCAGAACCCAACCTTTTTCTTTGTCCAGATGTGAATGAAGGAGAGAGTATGAAACAAATGTGGTCGCCGTGGCGGTCAACGTATATTGAATCGTTTTCACCGAAACGGAAAAAGAAAGCAGGCAGGAAACGCAAGGGAAGTATTTTTACCGTTGCGCAGAAAGCCGGAGAGGATGACAAGCATTTTATCGTCTGGCGCGGCAAGCAGTGTTTTGTGATCATGAATCTTTATCCGTATAACAGCGGTCACCTGATGATTGTCCCGTACCGCGAGGTCCCGAACTTCGACGACTTAACCCCGGAAGAATGCGCGGAAGTGATGACTACATCACAGCGTGCCGTGAAGGCCCTTGATGCGGTCATGTCGCCGCAGGGATACAACTTCGGCGCCAATATCGGGCGGGTGAGTGGCGCGGGTGTGGAGAATCATATTCATTTCCATATCGTGCCGCGGTGGAACGGAGACACGAATTTCATGCCTGTCCTTTCGGGGGCGAAAGTGATTTCCACAGACATGAAAACCACGCTGAAACGATTGCGTAAGGCGTTTTCCAGTCTCCGTTAAACGATTATTCTCCAGTTGTGTCCAATTGACGCAGCCTCACAACAAAATGGAATATGGATCAGCCGACGGATCTCGAACTTGTTGATGAGGTTCGAAATGGAAACAGACAGGCGTTCACCAAGCTCATGCATCGATATCAGGAGCGGGTGTACTGGGTTGCCAGGCGTATTGTCGGGAGCCACGATGAAGCGGAAGATATTGCGCAGGAGACCTTTGTGAAGGCATATCTGGCACTTGGTGACTTCCGCGCTGAGTCGGGTTTCTTCACATGGCTGTATCGTATCGCGGTCAATCTGGCTCTCAATGCACTGCGAAAGCGACAGGTGGTAACATATCTGGAGCAGAGTGATTTGTTAAGGAGAATCCTGCCCGCCAGGGAACGTCCGGATCTCCAAATGGAGGAACAGGAAACACGGGACACACTGCAAAGAGCAGTTGAAAAACTCCCCGAGAAGCAAAAACTGGTTTTCGTCATGCGCTTCTTCGACGGGATGTCGTACGAAGAGATTTCCGATGTGTTGAAGACATCGGTGGGCGGGTTGAAGGCAAATTATTTCCACGCACTGCACAAAGTGCAGGAGTTTATGACCAATGAAACGTAGACAGGAAATCGGCGATCACGAAGAACAACAGGCGGCCGATTCTCTCCGGGCGCTGCTCCGGGAACGGAACGTCCCCCCGGTAGCACAGCCCGACCCGGCATTTTTCTCACGGCTCATCGTGCAAACGAATCAGCAGATTGATGGCATGACGAGCGGGAAGGCGATCTCTCTGAGTTGGGCTGCACGTGTTGCAATCCCGGGCGTTGTCGCAATCATCTCGTTCTTCATTGCACTCTATTACTATACACCACCTCAGCCAGCCGGGGACAATTCGATGGTCCCAATGTTGGGTGCGCTTTCCACCGAGACGATTGATTCGCTTCTGGTGGAAAATTCCAGCCTGACAGATGTCTCATTTGCCGTACTCGGAGTTGATGTGTTTGATGTTTCAGGCGATGAAGCGGTGGAATACCTGATAGCATCTGGGAATATGGCTGATGTCATGGAAACGATGGACACGCAACAGATGGATCAGGTGTTGACGATTCTTGGATCGCGTCCGGACTAGAACAGGAGAAGCAAAATGAAACCCAGTCTGATACTCATAGCGGGTCTGCTCGTGGTTGCACCCTGCATTTCATTAGGCCAGCCATTCGGGCCACCACCGGATCGTCGTCCGGGCGAGCGCATTGAGCAACTGAAGAAAGTCCGCCTCGTTGAAATGCTGGACCTGACCGAGGAACAATCGGTGCGGTTCTTTGCCCGGATGAATGAATTCGAGAATCAGGGCCGTGATTTGCACAAACAGAAAATGGAGCTGCTGGATAAAGTGGAACGCCTCGTACGGAATGATGCAGAGGAGAAGGAATTTGAGAAGATATTTCCCGAGATCAAGGCCGTTGACGAGAAATTACTGCAGGAGCGCGAGAAGTTCTTTGCAGGACTTTCAGACCTTTTGAATATTCAACAACGCGGCAAGTTTCTTCTGTTTGAGCGCCAGTTCGAGCGCGAATTGCGTGAAGCCATGAAGGAAGTTCGCCAGCGCCGACACCAAAGAAATGAAGAATAGCTTCTGATTGGTTGTGCCGGTCTCGCTTCTCGCTTGCTTGACTTTCTTCCGCTTGCTCTCTACCATTGGATGATATTTGTTGACTATCCACGAACCCGTGAGCGTCCGATGGGCTTCAACTCCTCTCCGGTGCCATCTCATTTCTTGAACACTCCGCGAGAACACACCCCATGGGCGTGATACGGCGAATCTATCTCGATCATACTGCGACAACGCCGCTCGATCCTTCTGTGCGAGCTGCAATGGAGCCGTTTTTCTCGGAGACATTCGGCAACGCTTCCTCCGTGCATTGGTATGGCCGCCAGGCAAAATCAGCATTAGAAAAGGCAAGGGAAACCATCGCAGGCGCCATTGGTGCCCAATCCGGCGAACTCTTTTTCACAAGTGGCGGTACGGAATCGGATAACCTTGCGCTGCGTGGGGTTTCCCACGCTGCCTTGCAAAGGGGAAAGAACCACATCGTCACTTCAGCAGCAGAGCACCACGCCATCCTCGAACCATGTGAGCAATTGCAAAAAGAGGGCATCGAGGTTACGGTGCTGCCCGTTGATATTCACGGACTTGTTTCCCACGAGCAGGTTGGGGCTTCGCTGAACGCGCGCACCGCGCTTGTGTCCATAATGCATGGGAGTAACGAGGTCGGTTCCATTTCACCCATGCGCGAGATTGTCCGAGTTGCTCATGAACAAGGTGCGCTTGTGCATACCGACGCAGTACAGACTGTGGGGAAGATTCCGGTGAATGTCGGGGAGTTGGGGGTTGACCTGATGACATTCTCGGCGCATAAAATGTATGGACCGAAAGGCATCGGGGCGCTGTACGTCAAGAAGGGTGTGGAAATTGATCCGTTATTATTTGGCGGAGGTCAGGAGCGCGGGAAGCGACCGGGAACGGAAAACATCGCTTTGGCTGTAGGGTTTGGAGCTGCTATTGACGTGGCAATAAAAACGATGGAGAGCGAGTCCTCCCGGTTGAGGCATTTGCGTGATATGTTGGAGAATGAGATCAAAAGCCATTTCCCTGCAGCACTTGTTAACGGTCATCCCACAGAAAGACTCCCGCAAATCCTGAATATCTCTTTTGATAGCGGCAAGATTCAGCTCGAAGGCGAAATGCTGTTGATGAATATGGACCTTCACGGTATAGCAGTCACGAGTGGTTCGGCATGCACATCCGGTAGTATGCAACCATCCCATGTGCTATTGGCAATGGGAAGGGATGCGCGTACTGCAAAGGCAACGCTGCGATTCGCGTTCGGCAAGAGCAACACGGAGGATGATATTGCTGTTGTTGTTGAGACACTTGGTACCGTGTTGCGGCAAATGGCTTCAGTCAGATAATCTCCCCACACTTCCTTCTGCTGACTCTACAACCGCAAACACGCGTTATGCATGCGTGCGTTCCCATTCCCTCAAAGCCAACCCGTACCGTACTCCTCGTTCACTGACGATCATCTCCTTGAACTTAAAGTGTGCCATCACCTCACGGAGAATCAGCACTCCCGCGGTTATGATGTCCGCCCTGCCTTCCATTACTCTGGACAGGTTGAGGATCTTTTCTGAGGATAGAGAGCGGAGCATTCTCAACAGTCCATAGACATTATCCAGCTTGAGTGTGTAGCCGCTTACTGCTTTGATATTAAATTCTTTCAGGTCCTGATCAAGTATTGCCAAAGCTGTTGCCGTTCCCGCAACACCAATCAGTGTGGTTCCTTGAAAGCCAAACCGTCCTGCCTTCGCCAGTTCGTCTTCTATGATCTCAATTGCTTTCTCCAGCTCCGGGTGTGTTGGTGGATCATGTTTGAAGAATCGTTCGGTTATCCGAACCGAACCTATATCAAGACTGGTCTTCTCGGAAATTGAAGTCGTGTTACCCACAGTGATCTCGGTGCTTCCACCGCCGATATCCACCACTGTTGCCCGCTCGATTCCCGGCACACCACTGATTGAACCGCGGTACGTCCAGAGTGCTTCATCGTCGCCGCTCAATACTTCCACTTCAAGCCCAACCCGCTCCTTGACGAGTGCGATGAACTCGTCCTTGTTTGTTGCATCCCGCACAGCGCTTGTACCACATACAACCGTCGCATTAACTTGCAAGGTGTTTATCATCTTGCGGTATTCGTCGAGAGCGATGACAACGCGTTCCATAGCTTCCGGATGGAGGCGTCTGGATTCATCCACACCTTTTCCAAGTCTCGGAACACGTTGTTCGTACATCAATGGAGAGATATGGCCATGCGCGTCAATGGAAGCGACAAGGAGGAGAACGGTGTTTGTTCCGATGTCGATAACGGCGACGTTCATAGCTGTCAGGCCGGAGGGAGACATGCAGCCAGAGCGATCCACTCGCCTTCCTGCAATTCCTCCATAAGGCGGAAGCCGGCAGTGTGGAGTGCGTCAATCATGGGTTGCTCATCGAAATCGAGCAGGCCGGAGAGGAGGAGAGTGCCTTCAGGTTCAAGACGTTCCTTCATGCCGGAGAGAAGTGGTTCAAGAATGTTGCGCTGGATATTGGCAATGATCATACTGAAGGATGTTTCCTGCACGTCGTTCAATTTGCCGAGTCGGATCACAACATCTGTCTCAACATCGTTCAGGCGGATATTCTCATGTGCATTATTGAACGACCACTCATCGATATCTACTCCAATAGCCCTTGCCGCGCCGAGTTTCACCGCCGCAATCGCGAGCACACCGGTTCCGGTACCGATGTCCAGAATAGTCATTCCCTTCGTCACGTGTCGTTCCATGAGTCGCAACGTGAGTCGCGTAGTTTCATGGTAGCCAGTACCGAACGACATTTTTGGATCAATCGTCAGCACGATCTGTCCCGGCTCCGGCGTATACTCATGCCAGCTTGGCCTGATGACGATACGCTCGGAGACCTTGATGGGCTTGATGGTTTTTTCCCATTCCTCATTCCAGTTCTGATCTTTCAAGGACTGGACGGTGACGCGCGGTGCTACCGATGCACTTGACCGCGCGAGCATCGTTGCCATGGACTCCACTTCTTCCTGCATTCCGGGGTTCCACCTCTCAGCGCTGATAAAGCATCGCAACACATCGCCATCTTCCCAGAATCCTTCAAAGCCGAGTTGTGTCATCAATCCGGAAAGTTCATCGATCAGAACCGAGTCTGCGGAAATTGCCACTTCAACGTATGATTTCGGCATGACTACGGGCGTTGAGAATAGATGACGTGCGTCAGTACGGTACCGACGGCACCAAGACTCTCGGGGCTGCAGTTCTCAGGCACGTCCTGATGCGTGTGCCAGTAACGATTGGTCGGGTCGGGGAAATTGAAATCAATGATATCGATGGTCTTGATGCCAATCTCGTTGAGTGGCAGGTGGTCGTCGTATACTGCTCCCTCGACCTCGTCGAGAAATTCCGTGTAGCCGAGTTCCTTTGCCTTTGACCAAACAAGTGAAACAATATCCGGCGCGTACTTCACGGAGTTTTCCTCCCTCGGGAGGTCAAGGAACTTATCACCGACCATATCGACGAGTATCCCGAAACGATACTGCCTTTCCGGCTCAAGATTCAAAGCGAAGTGTCGGGAGCCGAGCAGATAGCTGGCGTGATCACCTTCGTTGCCGTAGTCTTCGCCATCAAAGAGGATAAGATCAACGCCGATGGCGGGCTTTTGGGTGTGAAGAAGTGTTGCCAACTCCAGCAGAACTGCAACTCCACTTGCGCCGTCATTGGCGCCCAGCATTGGCTCGTTGCGCCTGTCTTTGTTCTCGTCGTGTTCTGCCCGTGGACGAGTGTCCCAATGTGCGCAAAGGAGAATACGTTGTTCCATTGCCGGATTGAATGAGGCGATGATGTTTGTAAGCGAAAGGATCTCGCCGCCGTAACCGGTATGCTGAAATTCCTGGACACTTACAGCATCCGCCAACCCGCGCAATTGAGTAGTGAGGTAATTTGAACAGGCCTGGTGTCCGGTTGAGTTAGGGTTCCTCGGACCAAAGTCAGTTTGTTTTACAAGAAAACCGAAGGCACGTTCGCTGTTGAAGTGGGGAATGGCAATCGACGGCGCTGGTGTTTGCACTGGCTCGGACTGTTCCTTTTTTCGGGGTTGCTTATCTGCACAGCCCATGATGGCGGCAATGAGGAGTGAGAGAACCACTATTCGCACTACAGATACTCTGAAAGGTTGTTGGAAATGATTGTTGAAAGTACCGAAATGCGTTCCGAAATGCAAAGCCCCGGCGTGCAACCTTTCCAGTGACGATGTCGTCTAACACAATGAACACATTCCTTTGACTTTAACCGGAGATTACCATGAAAAAGCTCTCTCTGCTTCTCTTACTTGTTATTGTTACCGGCATGCTGGCATCTGCCGCAGATCGCCGTTTTGAAAAGAAATTCTCCGTTACTCCGGGAGGTACACTCAAACTGAATACTGATGTCGGTAGTGTCTCCATCGTCGGCGGGGATACGAAGGAAGTATCCATTGTTGCCGACCTGCAAGGTGCATCGAGGGATATTGATGAGTTCAAGATTGATGCATGGCAAACGGACTCCGACGTTGAAGTAAAGGGGCAATCATCCCGTTCCTTCTGGCTATTCAAGTTTACCGACATTGAAGTACGTTACACCATCACTGTTCCCCACGAATATAGCACCGAAGTGCACACCTCTGGCGGCAATGTTACACTCGCGACTATGAAGGGGAGATTCCGTGGTGAGACATCCGGTGGGGATATCATGCTCAAGAGTATTGAGGGTTCGGTCACCATGGAGACATCTGGAGGAAATATTGGAGCGGAAGGAGTGACAGGCGACCTTGCCATGGAAACCTCAGGTGGTGATATCATGATTTCCGATACAAGGGGTGCGGTCCGGGTAGGAACCTCTGGCGGGAATATCACTGTGAGTAATGTCGACGGGAAAGTGCATGCGGAAACCTCCGGCGGCAATATCATTGTTCGCCTGCCGGGCGGGAACAGAGGTGTGTTCGCGGAAACATCAGGTGGGGACATCGACATCCTGGTACCGAAAGGAATCGCAGCAACAATTGATGCCTCAACAAGCGGCGGCGATGTTGTCTGCGACCTGCCGATCATGCTGCAAGGAAGAATTGATGAAAGTCGTGTCCGCGGGAATGTAAATGGTGGCGGCGAGACAATCCGGGCGCACACTTCGGGAGGTGACGTCAGCATCAAATCGTTGGAATAGTATTATTCACGCTTCAACGTGGTCAGCAGGATACCAATCCGGTCCTGTACCAATCGGTAGTTGCGAACGGAACCCGGAAAGTTTTGCATGAGGATGGCGAAGGCAAGAGTTTCACCATCCTCATTTGTTGTATATCCTGAGAGTGTAGTAACGCCGCTGAGGGTACCGGTCTTTGCTCGCAGTCTTCCTTCGGCAGGTGTATTCTTCATCCGACGCGATAGTGAGCCCGTTCTCCCTGCGACGGGGAGAGAAGAGTAGAACACGGGATCACCATGCATTGATGAAAGTAGTTGCACGATTGTTCCGGCACTCAGGAGGTTATAGCGTGAAATCCCCGACCCGTCGGCAAGTGTCATTTGAAGAGTGTCTATTCCGATCCGGCTCAAATATTCCTTCACCGCCGTGATGCCGCCAATTCCATCTCCCGGCGGCCCAAATCTCTCTGCTCCCATAGTCTTCAAGACATTCTCTGCTGCGAGATTGTCACTCACTTGATTCATATATGTTATCACGGAATCCAGCCGGTGCCCGTCTCGAGCGATTTCAACTGCTGCTCCAACGAGTGTATCCTGTGCGAGGGCATCGACCTGAATTCCCTTGAGTCGCAGACGCTCCGCGAGCAGGGTGAGAAACATCGATGCGGGATCATAAACGCTCAGGTTCTCTGTTCGCGCGGTGTCTCCGATTTTCATTTCACCTGTGATGGTGATAACGTTGGATCGTTCAATCCACAGACGACTTATCTTGAGCGGCACCGCAGCCGAATCCACTACAGTCATTGCGCTGTTGTCCACGCTAACATATCCGGTTGTGGGATCGGTCGTAACGATGACCGGCTCACCTGCCAGCGCTCCGGGCTTCACAAGCACTTTGATCGCATTACCATTTACAGAAAGGGGGCTTATGTGCATTGATGTTGGGTCGGGTTCATCGTCCCACATCCATCCTTTGCCCCATGACATATCGTCGAAGAACGAGACATCTCCAATGAGCGTCCATGTCCGGTCGCGCGGCAATGACGTGACAATGCTTCCAGCTAACGAATCAATATCCGCTGTAGAGAGTAGCGGGTCACCGCCTCCCTTTACAATGATGCGGTTTCCGTTGATCGTGTCGAAATAAACGGGCGTGTTGAGTTCGTACTCCGCGCCCAGCAGATTTAGAGCCGCGGCCGATGTCAGGAGTTTTTGGTTGGATCCCGGGATGAAGAGAAACCGGGAATTCAGGTCATAGAGTATTTCACGGGTGGCAAGGGAGACAACCTTCATCCCCACATTTGAAGGGGGAAAGAGGCTATCACTAAACAGCGCATCAATTTCCTCTTTAAAGTGTGGATACGGAGACGAACTCGTTACACGGGGATGTGAACGATCCGTTACTCTCCCGATTTCCGATGAAGTTCCGCACCCAACCCACACCACTAGGAGGGATGTGAGGGCGACTGTGCCAAGCGAAGTATGCAACATGAAACCTGAAGAAGAAAAGACATTTTGAGTGACAGTAATTGAATGTCAACCAAAATCCGACCAAATGCAAACTGTTGATTGACAGGCCATTTCTCGCTATATTAATGCAAATTCCTCCACAAAGTTGGTGAGTGATGCTTGGTGCGTTAAGAAAACTGTTTGGTAGTAAGCACGACCGCGACGTGAAACTGATCCGGCCCATTGTTGCCGAAATCAACGAACACTTTGAAGAATATCAGAAGCTTTCCGATGAAGAGCTGAAGGGAAAAACAGCCGAGTTTCGCACGCGTATCCAGGACGCCACACGAGACACCGAGAGTGCGATTCAGCAGCATAAAGAAAAGCTTCAGGATTTCAGCCTTTCCACAACCGACCGTGAACGCCTGCACGATGAACTGGCGCAACTCGAAAAGGACCTCGACGATGTCATCGAAGATACCCTCGATGAGTTGTTACCGGAGGCCTTTGCCGCTGTCAAGGATGCATGTCGCCGGCTCGTCGGTCAATCCTTTGACCTCATGGGCAACAAGGTGGTCTGGGATATGGTCCCGTTTGATACACAGTTGATCGGCGGTTCCGTCCTTCACCAGGGCAAGATTGCAGAGATGGCGACCGGCGAGGGGAAGACACTCGTTGCAACCATGCCGGTGTATCTGAATGCGCTTCCGGGGCGCGGGGTGCATGTGGTGACGGTAAACGACTATCTCGCCAAACGCGATAGCACATGGATGGGGAAGGTCTACGAGTATCTCGGACTCACCGTCGGCTGTATCCAGAACACGATGGATTCCTTCCAGCGTCGCCGCGAATACGCATGCGATATTACCTACGGGACAAACAACGAGTTCGGCTTCGATTACCTTCGCGATAACATGGTGGTGGCAAAGGACGACCTTGTGCAACGACCGCACAACTACACCATTGTTGATGAAGTCGACTCAGTGCTGATTGATGAGGCGCGCACACCGCTGATTATCAGTGGTCCGGTCAAGAGTGAAGACCACAGGTTTGATGAGATGAAGCCGAGGGTAGAACGGCTGGTGAACGCACAACGCAACTTCGTCTCGAAGATTGTTGCCGATGCCGAGAAGCTCATCACCGAGAACAAGACGGAGGAAGCCGGTGTTCTCCTGCTTCGCGCCAATCGTGGATTGCCCAAACATCCCCGTTTGACGAAGGTACTTCAGGATCCCACGCATAAGAAGCTTGTTCAACATACAGAGAGTGAATACCTGCGCGATCAATCGCGTAGAATGCATGAGATTGATGATGAGCTCTACTATGCCATCGACGAAAAGAATCACCAGATCAACCTGACGGAAAAGGGACGAGATACGCTTGCGTCCTCTCCCGGGGAAAAGGACTTTTTTGTCCTGCCGGATCTCGGGACGGAGTTTAGTATTCTGGAGAACGACGCAAGTCTCTCTCGCGATCAGGTCCAACAGAAGAAAGACGACCTGACCCGGAATTACTCCGAGCGGAGCGACCGCATTCACACGGTGACTCAACTCCTACGCGCATATTCGCTGTACGAGAAAGACGAAGAGTACGTCGTTTCGGATGACGGCAAGGTGATGATTGTAGATGAGTTCACCGGACGTCTGTTGCCCGGCCGACGGTATTCCGACGGGCTCCATCAGGCCATTGAAGCAAAGGAAGGCGTAAAAGTTGAGCGGGACATGCAAACGCTCGCAACGATTACGCTGCAAAACTATTTCCGGCTCTATAAGAAACTTGCGGGCATGACCGGTACCGCGGAAACAGAGTCGGCGGAGTTTTTTGATATTTACAAGCTTGATGTTGTTGTCATCCCGACGAACAAGACGATGATACGCAAAGACGAGCACGACATGATTTACAAGACGAAGCGTGAGCGCTTCAATGCCGTGCTTGACGAGATCGAGAAAATGCGTGCGGTCAAAAGGCCCGTGCTCGTGGGTACGACGAGTGTGGATGTCTCCGAGACGATTAGCCGGATGCTCAAGCGGAAAAACATCCCCCATAATGTGTTGAATGCGAAACAGCATCAACGCGAAGCGGAGATTGTATTGCACGCCGGACTTCCCGGTGTTATTACCATTGCCACCAACATGGCAGGCCGTGGAACCGATATCAAACTTGGCCCGGGTGTGCGTGAAGCAGGCGGGTTGCACATCATTGGAACCGAGCGCCATGAGGCACGGCGTATCGACCGTCAGTTGCGTGGACGTGCCGGCCGCCAGGGTGATCCGGGATCGTCACAGTTTTTCCTTTCGCTGGAAGATGACCTGATGCGACTGTTCGGCAGCGACCGGATTGCGCGTATCATGGAACGGATGGGACTGAAGGAAGGCGAAGTCATTCAACATCCTTTGATTACCCGCTCTGTGGAACGGGCGCAGAAAAAGGTGGAGGAGAATAACTTTGGCATTCGCAAGCGGTTGCTGGAGTATGACAACGTGATGAACCAGCAACGCGAAGTGATCTATACACGACGGCGCAAAGCGCTTCTCGAAGATCGTATCAAGGAAGATGTCCTCGATTTGCTGGAAGAGGTTGCCGACAAACTTGTGAAGAAGTACTACGATGATGGCGATATCGAAGGACTCCGGAACGAGCTTCGTGCCCAACTTCTCGTGGATATCCAGTTCACACCGGACCGGTTCCAGCAGCTCGGCGCCGACGGTGTCAGAAATGAAGTGATTGCCGCGGCCCGCGAGTTCTATCAACGCAAGGAAGAAAAACTCGGCCACGAGATGATGGCGACGATCGAGAAAATGGTCACGCTACAGGTGATCGATGAAAAATGGAAAGACCACCTGCGGGAGATGGATGACCTGAAGGAAGGCATTCACCTGCGCGCATACGGGCAGAAGGATCCGTTGATTGAATACAAGACGGAGGGATTCCGGATGTTCATGGACTTGCTGGATTTGGTGAATACGGAGATTATCACCTCGGCATTCAAGTTGTTTCCGGCACCGTCACAACAACTTCCAATACGTGGCCCCCAGAGACCGCCGCGCCAGGAGCAGTTGCGAACGATGCACGAGTCTTCAACAGGCATGGGGTTCCAATCCAACAAAGCTCCGGTTGCCGGGGCTGCTGGCCCTGATGCAGAGCATGCACGAGCTGCCCAGGCGGGTAAGCCACAACCGATTCAAGTCGGTGACAAAGTCGGCAGGAATGACCCTTGTCCATGCGG
>CAZIHJ010000037.1:25301-29013 GCA_964538485.1 uncultured Chitinophagales bacterium
ATGAAAAAAATCGAAGCAATTATCCGTCCGTTCAGACTGGACGATGTACGTGAAGCACTGAGTGAAATCGGGGTGAAAGGGATGACCCTCACCGAAGTGAAGGGGTACGGCCGTCAAAAGGGACACACAGAGTTGTACCGCGGTTCGGAGTATCAGATTGACTTCCTGCCAAAGGTGAAATTGGAGGTTATCGTGGCCGATGCAATGATGGACAAGGTTGTTGATACCATCATCAAGGCGGCGAAGACGGGTCAGGTGGGAGATGGAAAAATCTTTGTCTCTCCGATTGAGGATGTTATCAGAGTGAGAACCGGAGAATCGGGAGAAGACGCCCTTTAACAATGCACAACGAACAAACAGTTGACGAATCATCACTCATGTGGCCCCGTACCATGCGCGTAACGGGGTTTTTGTTATGACAGAAACACCAGAAGTTCTCTCGCCTGATTATCGTTGTGGTTACGTGACCATTATCGGTGAGCCAAACGTGGGAAAATCCACGCTGATGAACGGTCTTCTGCAACAGAAAATCTCGATCGTTACCAATAAGCCGCAGACAACGCGGCACAAGGTTCTGGGTCTTCTCTCGACCACCGAATACCAGATGATTTTTCTGGATACTCCCGGCATCATCAAACCCCGCTATCTGTTGCATGAAATGATGATGCAATTTGCGGGCGTCGCCATCGCGGATGCCGACATCCTGTTGTTCATGATTGATGCGACGCATCCCAACACAAACGCCGATCTGGCACACGAAGAGGCCTTTGGCAAACTCAATGGATTGAAGAAGCCGGTCTTCCTGGTCATCAACAAGGTTGACCTCGTGAACAAGAACGTCCTTTTACCAGTCATCGAATTCTATTCGAAAGCGTTTCCGTTCAAAGAAATATTTCCCATTTCCGCTCTCAAGCTGGATGGGACAGATGCTCTCGTCAAGACACTTGTGCCGTTGCTTCCGCAGCATCCTCCTCTCTATCCCATAGACATTGTCAGTGAACAAAACGAACGCTTCTTCGTCAGCGAGATCATACGCGAGAAAATTTTTCTGACGACGAAGGAGGAAGTCCCGTATTCCACCACCGTGGATATTGTGGAATTCAAGGAGCGTGAGACCGGCAAGACATTCATCAGCGCCGATATTTATGTCGAACGTGAATCACAGAAAGGCATCCTCATCGGCAAGCAGGGGAGTGCATTGAAGAATATTGGTCAGCGTGCGCGTAAAGACATTGAGAGTTTCCTGGGGCGCCCTGTGTTTCTCGAGCTGCACGTGAAAGTTCGCCAATGGCGGGAGGATAAGCAGTGGCTCACGCGGCTGGGGTATAACTCTTAAGTGGCGGGATGTGTGTGCCTGTCCCCCGGCATTCTCATTGCATAATTCAGAATCGCGTCTTTCATTGGTTACTGTCATGGCAGACATCCACCCATTCCGCGGAATCCACTTCAATCCGTCAGCAGTGCAACTTGAAGAAGTGGTAGCGCCACCCTATAACAGGATCACCCCTGAACTCTACGCTCACCTCTACGCGCAACATCCCCACAATGCGGTACGACTCACTCTTGCGCGAGAGGGGGAATCGTACGCGTATGCTGCTTCTTGTCAGGAAGCTCTTATGCGGGAAAGCGTATTATTGCGCGATAACGAACCGGCACTCTATGTCCTCTCACAATCCTTCAAGGATCAATATGGCGGCATGCGCCTTCGTGCCGGCGTGATTGCTTTGTGCCGATTGGAAGAATTCCGTAGTGGAAGAGTCCAGCCACACTTGAAGACCCTCCCGCGGCCAAGGGAAGACAGGTTCCGCCAGATTCAGGCAATGAACACGAATGTTGCCCCAGTAATGGCTCTTTATAGTGACCCATCGAAGGAGATCGAGAGGGTCCTTGTCGATGCGATGATTGCACATCCGATGATCGAGATGACTGCAGAGAGGATCATCACCAGAATGTGGCGCGTCACTTCCAATGATACAATGGCGGGGCTGCAACAATTGTTCAAAGACAAATCCGTCGTTATTGCGGACGGACACCACATGTACGAAGCAGCGCTCACGTACCGGGATTTGATGAAATTAAAGCGGCAGGAATATTCAGAACAGGAAGCATCAAACCACGTGATGACATTTCTGACTTCGATGGATGGTGCCGGCGCTGTGATTGCTCCTGTGTACCGGATGGTGAAGGTACCCCGGGGGTTGCATTGGGACAATTTTGTTCTTGAGATATCAAAGCACTTCCGGGTAAAGACCCTTGAGACCCCTGAACAAATCCATCTGACGTTTGCAAAGCGGGTGGCGCACACGTTTTGCATCCTGCACGGTTCGACCATCCTTGTTGCTGTGCTGAATGATGAAAGCCTGCTGCCTGATCTGTTCGGTCCCGATGTCCCGCCGGAACTCCGGACCTTCGATTCCACCATCGTTCATTCCTATATGATCGAAAGACTGCTCGGACTCGATGAGCACACCCAGCAATTGCCGGAGTTTGTTCGCCGCACGCCGGACATTGCAGAAGCGTTGCGTGCAGTGACAACAGGAGAATCTGACATCGCGTTTCTCACCGGACCGGCGCGCATTGAACATATTGTGCAAGCTGCCCGGGCCGGTCACCAATTGCCACCGCGTGCAACGATGTTTATTCCACCTCTGTATTCGGGATTGATTATGAACAAGCTCGATGAGCCGGTGAGATGAATTCACCACGCATCGGAGTATGGATCGGGTTCATTGCCATCAGTCTTATCTGGGGGTCCACCTGGCTCGCCATAAAAATCGGGTTGGGAAGCGTGCCGCCGTTCCTCGGCGTCGGGATCCGATTCCTGCTTGCCGCCGCCATCCTTCTTGTGATCATTCGCTGGCGCAAGGTGCAAATTCCATGGACACGTGAGCAGCGCGTTCTTTATATCGGCCTGATCGTGCTTTCGTACAGTATTCCGTTTGCGCTGGTGTATTGGGCTGAGTTGTACATCCCCAGCGGACTCGGGAGTATTCTGTTTGCCAGTTATCCTTTCTGGGTTGCGATCCTCTCGCAGATGTTTCTCACCAGCGAGCGTCTGACATTCTTCAAAGTTGCCGGGATTGTCCTGGGATTCTCCGGTTTGCTGATTATCTTCTCCCGGGATATTCACTGGACTGATTCGTATGGTTTGTGGGCGATGAGTGCAATTCTCCTCAGCACGGTGATGCAGGCAGTGAGCACGATTATCGTGAAGAAGCATGGTCAGTCGGCGAATCCGTTCGCGATGAATTTTGTCGGCATGTCGTTTGGTGGCGCGCTGTTGTTCCTGTTTGGGCTCACGACCGAGTCACTGAGCGACATTCATTGGGATGCTACTGCCATTGGCTCGATTGCCTACCTGGCCGTATTCGGCTCGGTAATTGCGTTTGTCACATATCATTGGTTGCTCAAACGTATTGAAGCCGTGTATCTTTCTCTTACCACATTCATCAATCCGATTGTTGCGGTCATTCTCGGAGCCCTGATTCTGAACGAGGAACTTGTTGCCAGTGTCTACATCGGAGCGAGTTTTGTTCTCGCTGGAATCCTCGTTGCAAATGGAAAATACTTTTATGAAAAAATCGTCGGTACGGCGTAACGTCCTCGTTGCTCTACTTCTTTTGTGCTGGGCGGGAGCCGGTGCACAGACGCTGCCGTTTGAAAAGGCGGGAAGATTTATCGCCCCCGACCAGGGATTGTCACTCTCCCGCAT
>CAZIHJ010000038.1:0-28036 GCA_964538485.1 uncultured Chitinophagales bacterium
TTTTCGAGTGCTGCCGGGACGAGGATATCGCATTCGAGTTCCAATGCTTCTGCCGGGCTTTTCAGATTTTGCGCTCCGGGGAAGTTGAGGATTGAACGGGTTTCTTTTCTGTGCTTCTGTACCTTGTCAACGTCCAGTCCTTTGGCGTTATAGATTGCACCATCATATTCTGCTATTCCGACGATGATGCAGCCGCCTTCCTGCAAAAACTTTGCTGCGTAATATCCCACGTTACCGAGCCCCTGTACTACAGCCCGCTTGCCTGCGAGGCCGGGCGTGAGTCCCAGTGCTTTCATATCTTCTGCAATATTGCATGCCTCCCGTGTTCCGAAGAACACGCCGCGGCCGGTTGCTTCGGTGCGGCCACGGATACCACCCTGGCTGATCGGCTTGCCGGTGACGCAGGCAAGAGCGTCGATGGAATTCGGATTCAGCGCCTGATACGTGTCCGCTATCCATGCCATTTCTCGGGGGCCGGTACCGTAATCAGGTGCAGGGACATCAATGCCGGGCCCGATAAAATTCTTCTTGACTAATTCGGCAGTGTAACGGCGTGTAATACGCTGAAGCTCATCCTCATTGTAGTCTTTCGGGTTAATGCGAATACCGCCTTTGGCACCACCGAACGGGACGTCCACTACCGCGCATTTGTATGTCATCAGTGCAGCGAGTGCCATTACCTCATCTTCATTGACGTCCATACTGTAACGGATGCCTCCCTTGGTAGGAAGCTTGTGTTGGCTGTGCTCCACGCGCCAGGCGTCCACAACCTGGACACCTTCCTGTGTTCGTACAGGGAACTGGAAATGGTATACGCTATTGCAAACCTTTATCTGATCCAACAACCCTTTTGGATGGTTCAAATGAGCGGCGGCCTTGTCGAAGTTTCTTACCACGTTGCCGAAGAAGCTCGTTTCTTGTCCAGCGACTTTGATTTCTTTAGACATGATGGTTATCCTGTGATTTGAAAGAAGAAATTCGTGATGAAATCAAATGAGGAGAACGGTGAGGCATCCACACATCTGAATGCTGACAGAATGGTATGAAGTTCGTCCCGAAGAAGCAAGATAAACAGGGAATGTACCCGGCAGTTCATGCAGTTCAGGCAACTACGTGAGGATTGCAGAGAAAACGATGGCAGGTTATGGAAAAAGAAGCCAGGGGGATATGGCGGCTTGCAGATTTCCCAGCCTGTTAATAGTGCACCAGTGGCTTGCTGGTTGTTACACGGTCGCCGTGGATTTCTCCGGGCTTGCCGCCAACGTCGAGGTGATGATTTTTTGTGTCTGGTATGCTTTAATATCGTTGATGGTTGTATGAATGCGTTGCATCGAGGCATCTATTCGGTCAAGCCAGCCGATGATCTCTTCGTCCGACTCAAACCTCCGACGAATGGTATGCGTGGTAATCGAGATGATGGCCAGAGGATTATTGACGTTGTCCTGGAGCAGGGTTGTAATTTCATCCAACACCTGGAGATGAATGCGCTGACGCTCAAACTCCAGTTCGATTCTTCTCCTGTGTTCATCTTCTTCTTTTCTTTCCTTGCGGTATCGTTGCAACTGGATGACCACCACAGCAATTACCCACATCAAGATCAAGGAATCGAACTGCAGAACGTAATCCAGGAATGTCCGCTTCACATTTGGTTGTTGCAACAGGTCAAGCGATGTGATCAGATAGTAGCCATAAATCACCACTGCGGCAACAAGGATCGAATAACGTTCGAGAAAGCCCACAAAGCTCTTCCATATAGCACTCTTGAACAGATTCACAATTTCCTCCATGTGAAGTTACAGCAACCAAATCACGGGTGAATATACGAAGCGCATTCGATAGAAACAACACGCGCACAGTATACGCCAATGCTCCGTGGCTCCTTTTTCATTGGGGTTTTGGAAGATCGATTCGTAATTGCTACTTGATAGGCGCTGCCTGGAATGGAGCGGCTCCGGGAATTCTGTAACCAATGATTTGACCGCCAATCAGGACGAGAATGGAGTCTTCGGTGACTTGTTGGACTGTGGCATCTTGCAACTCACTATCGGCCAGGAGAGAATCAAGGAAAAGCGTGAGCCGGATTCCGCCGGTTTCCGACTGTTCGACCAGTGCTTGCACAGTGTTGGTATGCTGAAGTTGTTGCAGGAATAAAGGGAGAGCCACTGAAGGCTGTTGCTCGATTGTGTACTGTCTCGTCGTACCGGAAACATCATCCTTGTCTTTCAATTCTTGTTGAACCCGTGAACCTTTTGCAAGTGATCTCAACTTTGCAGCACTTTCAGCGGCGTACTCTTGTTGTACTCCAATTGATGAATTCAGTATCGTGCCTTGTACCCAAGTTGATCGGTTTTGCGATGCAGTGACTCCTTGCAGCGCTGGTTCACTGTTTTGCACGAACCCCTCCGGTTGACTTTCAGCCCTCTGTCCAAATTCATTCGATCGTGCCTCGTTGAGGCCCAGATCACCCGAAACATCTCCACGCGGAGTCACTTGGTCTTTGCGTTCATCCATAGTTGCCGGCTGTGCTTCCCGCAGGGTCAATTCCTTTTTTCGAACGGCTGGAGGAACGAATCTTCCGTCCGGGTGAACCCTCGTTTCAGTTTTTCTCTGATCCTGCTTGCCTAACATTTCTGGTTCCACCGGTTCTGATCGCGGCACGCTCGCGTCAGTCTCATGGCCCAGTTGCTCGGTTTGTATTCCGGTTTCATTTACCATAAACCACTTGTTATATACTCCTATACCGGTAATAACCACGAGAATGGCAGCTGCACTTAGAATACGAGGCCATGGTGCTTGTTTGGAGGATGATACACTAATGCTCTTGAGCAGACGGTTTTTCAGTTCCTCCCGCCCAAGACGCCTGGCCCCGGCCGCAATCATCAGTTCGGTATCAACTGCTTTCTTGCACACATTGCACTGATCCATGTGTGCTTCGAGCTTTTGTCTGGTTGAAGCGTCAAGACGGTTCAGCACGAACTCAGCGAGCAGGTCCGCATCATCTGTCCAATGGATGTTTGTGTTTGTCATAGCATCTGTCCCTTGAGTGCTTTCTCAAGGGCCTTCTTGCATTGATATTTTTTTGACTTCGCTGTATCTGCGTTGGCAAATCCCATTGATATTGCAATCTTCTCCATCGGGAGCTCCTCCCAATAAAACAACAGCAGCAATTTTTTGCACGGTTCACCCAATGCGTCCAGCGCATCCCGAACAGCTCTTGCTTCATCGCTTGCAATCATTGCGTCAAGCTGGGAATCCCCGCCATCGACAATATCCATCCGGTTATCTCCCATTGGGACCTCGCGCCTCGTTCGCGCCAACCGTCGCATCCACATGTTCTTCACGGTTGCAAAGAGAAACGTGCCGAGTCTTGCAGAATACTCGAACCGCCCCGACCGGACCCTTTCCCATAACACTACCAGCGCCTCCTGCAACATGTCTTCCGCATCATCCCGGGTTCCGTTATTCCTCAAGACAAAAGACGTTATCGGCTTTCGGTTCGACTGATAGAGCTTTGCCAGCGCTTCTTCGTCTCCATTCCTGATTAAGTCAATCAGTTTTGCATCGTCGTTGAGAAAAAAGAGAGAACCGGCCATTTACCTTCTGCTGGTTAATGTCATTAACGGTCAAGAGGTGAACGGCTCAAGGTACAAAGAGGCATTCCATTATTCAAATAGAAGGAGTTTGGTATGAAAACATCATGTATCGTCTGGGTTCTGCTGGTACTCTCCACCAGTGTGGGGGTTTCACAATCTCCCGAGCCAAATACACGCACGTCGGTTGATCTCACTATCTATAATCAGAGTCTCTCCCTTATAAGGGAAGAGCGGTTTTTGAATCTCACCAGAGGATTAAGCCACGTCGTCATTCCCGATATTCCATCGACAATCGACGGGACCTCTCTCCATTTTGCGAGTCTGACGGACCCGCTGTCGGTCCGGGTGCTTGAGCAGAACTACCAGTACGATCTCGTACACCAGGCCAAGTTGCTTGAGAAGTACATCGGCAAGGAAGTGGAGTTTGTGCGCTACAATGAAGAGACGAAGAAGGAATACTCGGTTTTCGGGAGACTGCTTTCTTCGGGGTATGTACAGCAGCCGCAATACGGTGGCGTACTGAACTTCACCGGTATCGGGGGAATGATTGCAGAGATTAACGGGAAGATTGAACTCAACCCCACGGGCCGACTCGTTTTGCCGGCATTGCCGGAAGGTTTGATCCTCAAGCCACAGCTCGAGTGGTTAGTCTCTAACACAAAGCAGGGACAGCACAAGACCGAGATCAGCTACATGGCCGGACAGCTTTCCTGGACATGCAATTACGTCGCGCTACTTGACAAATCGGAAACGAACCTTGATCTCACAGGCTGGGTAACCCTGACGAACAACTCGGGTACGTCATTCAAGAATGCAGGATTGAAGCTTGTGGCTGGCGATGTTAACGTCGTGCAGGATCAGTTCCGGAAGAGCCGTGCAGTGGGTCAGATGGAAATGGCCGCGGATGCCTCTGCGCCGCAATTCACGCAAACCGATTTGTTCGAGTTCAAGCTCTATTCGCTTCAACGAAAAACAAACCTGAACAACAATGAAACCAAGCAGATCGAGTTGACTTCGGGTCGTGATGTGAAGTCGCAGAAAGTATTTATCTATGACGGACTTGCGGACCAGTGGCGCTACTGGAACAACAACCACTCATATCGTTCACAGGGGAGTTTTGGGCAGCTATCGAATTCCAAAGTCGGCGTGTACGTGACATTCAAGAACGAAAACAAGGCCGGACTGGGCATTCCATTGCCGAAGGGGAAGGTGAGAGTCTATAAGCGTGATGATGACGGCAAAGAACAGTTCATCGGCGAAGATGAAATCGATCATACACCAAAAGATGAAGAGCTGAGACTGTATCTCGGTAATGCATTCGACCTCGTGGGTGAACGAGCCCAAAAAGATTTCAAGTCGATTGCCTCGGGCCGCGTTGTGGAGGAAACGATTGAAATCAAAGTCCGAAACCACAAAAAGGAATCGACGGAGGTACAGGTCTATGAGCACCCATGGCGTTGGAGCGAGTGGGAAATTGTGAAGAGCAATACTGAATGGGAAAAGGTGGATCAATCGACGCTCAAGTTTCCGGTGAAGATCAACAAGGACGGAGAAGCCGTGGTGAGATACACAATTCGGTACTCGTGGTGACAATTAATAACAAGCAATGAGCAACAATCAATTTAGGGTCTATAGAGGCGTGTAGGGTTGATGGAGCTGGGGTGAAAGGCAAAAGGCAAAACGCAAAATTTAAAAAAACATCGGGGAGGAAGTATGAAAGCGATGACGAAGCTTGTAGCGATGCTGCTGGGACTGGTTCTGATTGCTGTACCGTCGGGCATTGCCGGGAAGAAAGCAACGATTACACTTGACGGCCGATTGGCAACACCGTATATGTCTGAGCGGGGGGGAATGGCCTCGCTGCAAATATCCTTGTGGGCTTCTCACTGGACGGATGACCGGACCCGCAGACCGATGAACATCGCAGTCGTGCTTGATCGCAGCGGCTCAATGGGACATGAGCAGAAGATGGATCACGCAAAGTCAGCTTTGCGGACGATCATCCACCAGCTTTCCTCCGATGACATTTTCTCACTTGTTGTTTATGACAATGAAGTGGATGTTCTTCGGCCCGCCGGTCGTGTCCGAAACAAGAACCATATCATCACACTCGTTGAAGAAATTTATCCCCGTGGCAGCACCAACCTCGGTGGAGGAATGAGTGAAGGATTGAAGCAGGCGGCGCGCCATGCAAGCCGTGAATATGTGAATCGCGTTATTCTCCTCTCCGACGGCCTTGCGAATCAGGGTATTACCGATAAAAACCAGCTTGAGCAGATTGCCTATGAGTATCGGGGACGCGGTATCTCGCTCACCAGCATGGGTGTCGGACTTGAGTACAACGAAGATCTGATGATGGCCCTGGCCGAGAGTGGTGGAGGTAATTATTATTTCATCGAAAGCGGATATGGACTTGCCGGAGTCCTTCAGAAGGAATTCAACTCGCTTTGTGTTACTCTGGTGCAGGATGCAAGTGTAGAACTGAAACTTGGTCGTGGTGTGCGTGTTGAAGATGTCGTTGGGTGCAAGTACACCACTGTTCGTGACCGTGTAACGATTGATCTTGGCAGCATCATATCCAACGATCGGAGGGACATAACGGTGAGATTGTCCGTGCCCGCGCAGTGCGACGGCGAGAAGAAACTGCTCGTTGCAAAGGGTTCGCTTCATTATGAAAGCGAAGAAGTCAGGATTGCCCGTGTTGAGCCGTTTGAAGTCTCAGTGATTTATACGCGAGACGTGGCCGTTATTGAGAAGAACCGTGATATGAAGGCCCAGGCAGATGCTGACGTTGCATTGTCAACGAGGATGGTCGAACAGGCGCTGAAGTTGCTTGGTGCCGGCAAACACAATGAGGCGGTTGTTCAAATGGAGATGGCAGAGACGACTTTGATGGCGTCACCGGCAGCCGCGGGTACAGGTGAGTCGAAAGATGCAGTCATGGAACAGTCTGCACGATTACGATCATACAAGGAAACTGTTCAATCAGAAACCGACGCAAGAAAGTCCAAGAAGACGATTCAGTACCATAACTATCAGACGCAGAAGAAGAAATGAGAAAAGCAGGTCGTAGGTGGCAGTTGTAGATCGCAGAAATGCAATCTATGACCCATCACCTACGACCTTCTAATTACCTAAACGTCCACCACAGTACAGCGAGTATTCCAACGAGAGCAATCGAAGCAGCAATGTTTACGTTGTTCCATCGCGTCTTTTCGGTATGGATTCCACCCGCTTCTGAGAATGTCAGATGGGCAAGCTTCTTCCGGTCAGGTGCTTCGCTGGCAAGGCTCACGCCAACGAGAACGGCAGAGCAGACGATGAACAGGAACACCGCATAGTGCAGGAAGTTTACCGATGCGATGTACGCGAACACCTCGTTTGAGAGAGGGGAGATCTTGTTTTGAATTTCGAGGATAAACCGGAATGCCCCGAGTGCCAGACCTGTCAGCAGTGACGCGATTGCCCCCTTGCCGTTTACACGGTTCCAGAATATTCCAAAGAGAAAACACGATGCGATTGGTGGCGAGACGTACGCCTGTACACTTTGGAGATACACGTACATTCGTTCATCGCTGAGCAGCCCGATAAAAGGAATCCAGAGCAACCCGAGTGCTACCATTGCCGCTGTTGAAATCTGCCCGAACCGAACCAGTGCCTTGTCATCGGCGTTCGGCTTCCACCTTTTGAAAATATCAATGGTCAAGAGAGTGGAAGTGGAATTGAACATTGCGCTCAGCGATGACATGAGTGCAGCAAGTAATCCTGCGATGACAAGTCCTTTTACGCCTGACGGTAACAACGTGGTCACCATCCAGGCATACGCGCGGTCACCGCTCACCGCACCGCCGGAGAGTTTGAGAGCGATAATGCCGGGCAGAACAAGAATGAACACCGGGAGGATTTTCAGGAAGCCCGCGAAGATGGTGCCGCCGCGGGCATGGTCCAGATTCTTCGCACTCAATACACGTTGAACAATATATTGATCTGTACACCAGTACCAGATCCCGAGTATTGGCGCGCCGAAAACAATCCCGGTCCAGGGGAAATCCGGATCGCTCATGGGTTTGAACATACTCCAGAACTCGGTCGGTGTCCCTGCAACAACTGCGTCCCAACCCCCGGCTTCATTCAACCCGATAAGTGTCAGCCCAATCGATCCGCCGATCAAGATAAATGTCTGCATCAGATCGGTATAGATCACTGCAGAAAGTCCGCCGATGACCGTGTACAAGCCAGTGACAAGAACAATCACCACTGCCGAGGTGTACATGTCCCAACCCACTACGGCATTGAGGAGAATGCCTCCGGCGTACAACGAGATGGAAATCTTGGTGAGTACGTATGCGATGATGGAGACGACACTGAGGTATGTACGGGCAGCGCTGTTATAGCGGCGCTCGAGGAACTCGGGCATGGTGAATACGCCCGACTTGAGATAGAAGGGAGTGAATACCCACCCGAGCAGCAGAACGATCAAACATGCGAGCCACTCAAAATGCCCGACGGCGAGTCCCGACTTTGAACCCGTGCCGGCGAGGCCGAGAAAGTGTTCACTCGAAATATTTGTGGCAAAAAGGGAGGCCCCAATTGCAATCCAGCCGACATTTCTTCCCGCCAAGAAATATTCCGTGGATGTCTTCCCCCGCTTTGAGAAATAAAACCCGATTCCGAGGACCACGATGAAATAGGAAGCAACAATCGCAAGATCAAGCGTCGACATTGAGTCGGTCATGTTCAATTATCTCCCGTTGGTGGAAAGGCGAGAAAGGAGCGTGATTCCGTTCCTACAGCGTTTGCTCAGTGTCTTTATCAAAGAAGTGCATACGGGAAGTATCAAAGAGTAAATCGAACGGTTTACCGACTGGCGGTGGGGTATCGGTTGCGAGCCGCGCTACGAATTGCGTGTCCGTCCCCGTGGAAAAATACACGAAGATCTCATTCCCCACCGGCTCAACAACTTCGATGTTCGCTTTGACGACGGAAATAGTGTCCGAGCCGGAGGGTTTTTGTGCATGAATATGTTCTGGACGCACGCCGAGGATCACCTGTTGCTTGGTATATGTCTTTAGCCGGTCTTCATATTCCTTCGCAACTGGAATGCTGAAATTCGATCCGTCAAGTTGGAACATCATGCGCCCATTAGCCTTGATTGTCCCCGTCATGAAGTTCATTGTCGGGCTGCCGATAAACCCGGCGACAAACTTGTTCACGGGCTTATGATAGATGTTCAGAGGAGAATCAACCTGTTGTACAACGCCATCACGCATCACCACAATGCGGTCGCCCATCGACATCGCTTCGATTTGATCATGGGTTACATAGATCATTGTGGTTTGCAATGTGTGGTGAAGGCGTGAAATTTCCGTGCGCATTTGCACGCGCAGATTTGCGTCCAGGTTGCTGAGTGGCTCGTCGAAGAGAAATACCTTGGGCTGTCGCACGATGGCACGCCCCAGTGCCACGCGCTGGCGTTGTCCTCCGGAGAGTGCTTTGGGCTTGCGATCAAGAAACTTGTCGATGCCAAGGATCTTTGCGGCATGCTGCACCCGTCGGTCAATCTCTGCCTTGTCGTACTTGCGCAGTTTCAATCCGAACGCCAGATTGTCGTAAACCGACATGTGTGGATACAGCGCGTAGTTCTGAAACACCATTGCTATGTCACGGTCTTTTGGGGGAACATCATTCACGACCTTGCCATCTATACTGATGGTTCCCTTGGAAATTTCCTCGAGTCCTGCAATCATTCGCAGTGCGGTGGATTTTCCACATCCTGATGGTCCGACAAGAACAACGAACTCCTTGTCTTTGATCGTGACGTTCACATCGCGGACCGCTGTAACTTTCCCGTCGTAAATCTTGTAAACATTTTCCAATCGAACTTCTGCCATGAGAATCCTTCGGGAAAGTCAGTGAGATGAAAAAACACTACACCAAAGAAATGTGGGAAAATATATACACGCTTCGACTTAAACTCAAGGCAAGATGAAAATAGCTGTAAGGAGTTTGGGTTTGATCGAGTGGAGGGAGGGGGGAACGTCCTGACGGGTTGTGATGATCCATCAAGCACGACCCAAAAATTGATCATGGCATTTCCAGAACCCTTGATTCTGTTGAGAATCTACACAGTTATCTCAAACCGTGGAACTTCCACGATTGCAGTGAAGCCAAGGGCTTGATTGGGTTGATACTCTGTTTCTGGTTCGAGAGTGCTGTGGCATTCATCAACGCGAAACTTCTCGGACAACCCTTGACAATGGAAGCAAAAGTCATATATTGTGGAAGCGCTTCCATAGAATACACTCTAGAGCGAATGTAATCCCCCATGGGTGTCACAATATACGATTTGGCGAGAGAAGCCGGAGTTGGAATTGGAACCGTCTCTCGTTGTCTGAACAATCATCCAAGTGTGTCCCCACACACTCGGGCCAAAGTCCTTGAAGTTGCCAAGCGGCTCAGTTACACTCCTCACGCGTACGCTCAACGTCTTGCCTCGAAGAAAACCAACACCATCTCCACCATCATCCCGTACTTCACCAATTACTTTTTTATCCAGATACTTGAGGGTGTACAGGACAAAGCCGCGGAACTCGGTTTTGATCTTATTCTCTACGGGGTGAACAACCCTGCTCAGGCGGAGTATTATCTCCGGCGTTCGCTCCACAGCGGTCACGTGGATGGTGTGATGTTCTTTTCGATGAAGTTCCCGGAAAACTATGTTGCAAAGTTCCAACAGATCAACCTGCCTCTCGTTCTTGTTGATGCGTACCACGAGAAGTTTGATTCCATTCGTATCAAGAATCGCGAAGGGGCAAAGGTTGCGACGCAACATCTGTTGGACCTCGGTCACCGGAACATCGCAATGATCAACGCGAGTCTCGATACCCAGCCGACGCGTGAACGGCTTGAGGGATACCGGGCGGCATTGGAAGAACGCGGGATTCCATTTTCCATGGACAAGGTGATCATTGCCGGGACTGACAAACAGGATGGATTCAACCGGGAAGCCGGGCGGGCATCAATGAAAGAACTGATTCCCCGCCTTCGTGGGACCGACCCGATTACCGCTGTGTTCATTGCAAGCGACGTGCAAGCACTGGGTGCACTTGACGTTGCCAACGAGATGGGCGTACGCATCCCGGAAGATCTTGCGGTTGTGAGCTTTGATGATATTGAGATGGCAAGTCACGCGCAATTAACAACAATGCGGCAACCGATGTATGATATGGGGGTCCTTGCGCTTGAAAAATTGCTGGAACGTACCAGAAATGTTTCAGCACCCCCGACGTTGACAATGTTTGTCCCTGAACTGATCGTACGAAAAACATGCGGTGCTTCATCGAGACCGAGAAATGTACCCGTACCTCAAAGACGGATTGAACTTGAAGAGTTTCCAACATAGAACAATCGCTTGGATTGCACCAACGATGAGAGCATTGCGCCACAGAGATATACCCAATTCCCCCGGAGTTTGCCGCCTATGAAACGAAGCCTACCAAATCTCCTCACTCTTTTGTTTTTCTGTAGTCATCTTCTCTTTGCCGGTACAACCGGGAAAATCACCGGTGTTATCAAGGACGCCCAAACCGGAGAAGAGGTCATCGGGGCGAATGTTGTACTCGAAGGCACCTCGACAGGCGCTTCAACCAACATTGACGGGTACTACGTTATCCTCAATGTCTCGCCCGGGACCTACACTCTCACCGCATCAGCAATCGGGTACAATAAGCAGACCTTTAACAACGTCAAAGTTTCAATTGATCTCACGACGACAATAGACATTCAGCTTTCATCCACAGTCCTTGACGTTGGTGAAGAGGTCATCATCACAGCCGAGCGCCCGATGATCCAGCGGGATTTGACAGCCAAGACGGCAGTGATACAGAGCGAACAGATTGCCTCATTGCCGGTTACAGAGGTCTCTCAAGTTTTGAACCTACAGGCAGGATTTGTGGGTGGAAGTCTCCGTGGTGGTCGCTCCGGCGAAGTTGCCTACTGGGTAGACGGTGTTCCAGTGACGGATGTGTATGATGGGGGTCGAGTTGTTGAGGTGAACAAAAATCTCGTGCAGGAACTGCAGCTGGTCTCCGGCGCATTCAATGCGGAATTCGGTCAAGCGCTTTCGGGCATCGTGAATATCGCAACCAAGGAAGGCGGACAGAAATTCACCGGTGGCCTCGGTTTCTATGGTGGTGATTACGTGAGTACTCGCACAGATATTTTTCCCGGGATTGACGACCGGAGTCCTTTCGCCATTCGAAACTTCGAGGCCAACATCAGTGGTCCGGTTATTGGTGAAGATCTGACTTTCTTCGCCAATGGCCGCTATATCTATTTCAATGGCTGGCACAAGGGAGTGCGCCGATTTAACCCATGGAATATTCCCCAGGTCGATTCCACCGGCGAGAATGTTACAGGCCTTGCACGCGACCCCGAGGGGTTGGGCGATAATGAGATTGTGCCGATGAACTGGAGCAAGAGAACGTACGCTCAGGGCAAGTTAACCTGGCGGGTATCTCCGCTTATCAAGGCAAGTGTCAATTATATCCGGGACGACAATCCTTACAAGGATTATTCGCGCGACTATTTTTATAATCCTGACGGAACGCTCACAAACTACAATCTCAGTAACACGGTCATTTTTCAACTGAGTCACAGTTTGAACGCAACGACGTTCTATACTCTGGGTGGGTCGTTCTTCGATAAAGACTTCAAGCAATACGCATATGAGGACATCCATGATCCGCGGTACACGCATCCGCAATTGTTCCGGACTGTGGATTCGTACAGTTTCCTGACAGGCGGCACCGATCTCACCAGATTCCATCGTTCCACACAGACACTTCTTGGCAAGGTTGATTTGTCGAGTCAGCTTGACGACAAGAATCTTGTCAAGGTTGGGGTGGAGATGCGCACCCACAAAGTTTTTTATGAGAGTTACAACCTCATACCGATTATTTCGCAGCGTGCGTTCGATCCGTTTACGAGCAGTCCCTATATCACAACAGAAATCCCCTCCATCTCCGCAGGAATTGATGTTCAGCGTGGCACGTACACACACAAACCGACCGAGTTTTCTGCATACATCCAGGACAAAGTCGAGTTCAAAGATTTCATTCTGAATATCGGACTCCGGTTCGATTACTTTCAGCCGGACGGTGTTGTGTTGAATGATGAGGGTGATCCGAATATCTACGCTCCGATTAAAGACGAGAATGCAGCAAAGACTCTTGAAGAGCGACGCACGTACTGGTACCGCAAGGCCTCGTCGAAGTCGCAGTTCAGTCCCCGTGTTGGGGCGTCGTTTCCTATTACCGAGAGCGGAGTGGTGCATTTTTCCTATGGGCATTTCTTCCAGGTCCCCCGGTTTGAGCGCCTCTATGAAAACCCGGACTTCAAGCTTGGATCAGGTACCGGAAATGTCGGCGTTGTTGGCAATGCCGACCTTGAACCGGAGCAGACAATCAATGCCGAGATAGGCGTGCAGCAGCAGGTGACAAGCGACATTACCGTTGATCTCACCGCGTACTTGCGCGATATCAGGAACCTCACGACAACAGGCGCAGATGAAATTGTTGTCTTCGGCGGCTCGGCCAAATACAGCAAGTATCAGAACAGGGACTTCGGTACGGTGAAGGGAATCGTTCTCACAGTCACGAAGCGCTTTACGGGGGGGCTCTCTTCGACACTTGATTATACATACCAGGTTGCACGTGGCAGCGGCTCGGATCCGCAACAGAGTCGGAATGCAATCCTCGGCGGGACGTTGCCGGAAATTCAACTTACGGCATTGAACTGGGACCAGCGGCACACGTTGAACGTCACAGGCACCTACGCTGCTGCCGAGTGGGGAGCAAGTCTCATTGCGCAATACGGGAGCGGCCAGCCGTACACACCGCGCCGTTCACAGGACGTGTCGACAATTCTCACCAATAGTCAGATCAAGCCCGAGTTCTTTAATATCGACGCCCGCGCATATTACGAAATCCCGTTCGATGCATTCCGTATTGTTACCTTTGTGCGTGTATTCAATCTGTTCGATACCGGGAATGAAACCAATGTTTTTGATGACACGGGACGGGCGGGGTTTACGACGGACTATCAACTTGCTCTCCAACAGAATACATCCCAGATCGTCAATACAATTGATGATTGGTTCCGCAGGCCGGGAAACTACTCCGAGCCGCGGCGGATTGAATTTGGCGTCAACCTGGAATTTTAATCGAAGGCCTGAATCTCATGAGAACAATCCACATCCTCCTCCTGTTGTTCATCGTCATTGTCTCGACAGCATGGAGTCAACAGAGCGGACAGCAATATCGACGCACCGCCATACTGAACGGTAACCAGGTCCGGACCGTGTTTGGTAACTGGGGCGTTATCGGCCAACCAGCCGAAGCGGGGAAACGCGGTGCGTGGAAAGACGATAACAACGGCTACCTCGGTGATGTGAGTCCGTTGGTTGGCGCCGAAGTGCGCTGGCTGGACACGACATTTCATGCTGTGATTCTCTCTCCGGTTGCACGACCGCAAGCTGCACCGCGCAGCGAGGATCCTGTTACGGGAAAACCGTGGTCATTTGAACCTGTGGCCGGTTATTTTGCAGGAACACCCAACCAGAGTATCGCGGTGAGTAACAATACCTCGTCGTGGCCGGATCAATGGCCTGACAAACTTGGTGATGCTTCGGATCCCGGATGGCGCGGTTCATGGAACGGCTACTTCGGCAAGCGTGTGAGCGCTGATCTTGAAACGTACTATGTTATGGACGATCAGAACTTTGAACGGTTCAGCGACTCGGTGAACAACGCACGGCGTATTCATTTCCGCCCGAATGCAAACGATCCCTCGCGCAAGGGACTCGGTCTCGATCTCAAAGTGCGCGGCCTTCAATGGGCGCAATTCCTCGCGCAGGATAATATTTTCTGGCTCTATGAGATTACTAACACAACGACAACGACGTATGATCGGGTGGTCTTTGGCATGTTGGTAGGGACATACATCGGAGTCACTTCAACAGAAGGTGCCGGCGAGTTCAACGACGACTGGTCGTTCTACGACGTCACGGAGAACATCACCTACACCGGGGACTTCGGGCGGGACACGCGACCCAATCCGCGTTGGAATCAACGCTTCCCGGTTGGCATGGTTGGATATGCTTTTCTTGAAAGTCCCGGCAATCCGTTTGATGGTGTTGACAATGACGGCGATGCAGATTCATCTCTCATCGGTCTCTCTGCGCCTGTGTTCACTGTTTCCGCATTCGACTCAACGACGATTGCGGCGGGAGCGACCATCGTCCTCATACGTGATGATTTCACTCGCTACACATTCACTGTTCCGAACGACACGGTTACAGTGTACACGCGAGGACGGTATACACTACTCAGACCCGGCATTACACGAGTTGCCGAGGGTAACGAGTACTTCCTTGCCGGTGCGTACAACATCAATCGGAACGCGTACGACGGCATTGATAATGACTTCGATGGCTTGATTGACGAGAACTATTATCTGCACTACCGTCAGATCAAACGACAGCCAAATCCGAACCTGCCGCCACTGATCGACATTTTGCGTCCGGTACGGTACATCAACTTCCGGACCGGGGTTGGCACGAACCCTCTCAGTATGCTGGATGAAAAACGTAACGACCTTCTGGATAATGACAATGATTGGAGCCGGGACATACATACGGGCCAGCCGTTGTTTGATCCCGACGGGAATTTCATAGACGATGTCGGTCGTGATGGAATCGTCAACACCAACGACTTTGGTGAACGCGATGGCCAACCCACTTCCGGGTACACGGCTTCAGGACTCGACACCGGCCTGCCGGGTGAAACCAACGTCGACAAAACGGACGTGGACGAATCAGATCAAATCGGTTTGTCGAGTTTCAACTATTTTACTCCGGCCGGGGATATCAGCTTTGGCAACGACGAACAGCTCTGGCGACAAGTGGCCCCGGGCTTTTTCAGCGTACCATCTTCCATCATTAACAATCGACCCGAGGCTGGCGAGGATGGCGACTTTATCTACAGTTCCGGATACTTTCCCCTTGTTGCGGGCGCCACGGAACGATTCTCGGTTGCCCTTGTGTATGGTGGTGGAAAAGGCGGGTCAATTAATAACGACATCGCTGATTTGTTGAAGAATAAGAAAACAGTACAGAAGATCTATGATGCAAACTATCAATTCCCGACGCCGCCGGATCGGCCGACAGTTACCGCGGTAGCGGACGACCGGAAAGTGACGCTGTACTGGGATCGTCGCGGTGAGCTTTCAGTTGACCCGGTGTTGAAGGTGAATGATTTTGAAGGATACAAGATTTACAAGTCCACCGATGCAAACTTCAGCGATATCTTCACGATTACCGACGGCAGCGGGACACCGCGTGGCTATCGTCCGATTGCACAGTACGACGTGGTGGATTCCGTGAAAGGGTACTTCCAGGCAACGGGTGAATTATTCGAGGCGGCACAGGGATACAATATTTACCTTGGTGATGATACAGGCCTGCAGCACAGTTTCGTGGACCTTGATGTGGAGAATGGTCGCACATACTACTACGCAGTTGTGGCGTATGACAAGGGTGATGACGCTGTGAAGATATTCCCTTCTGAGAATACCAAGCAAATCACGGTATTACCGACAGGAGAGGTTACGACCGATATCAATGTGGTGCGGGTCGTTCCCAATACAAAGAGCGCCGGATACGTTGCCCCGGAAACCGGAGTGGAAGTCGCGCATTTGACAACATTCGGTACCGGGTCGATCACGTACGATGTTGTTGACCAAACGAAGCTGACCGGCAATACGTACACGGTGACATTCAGCGACACACGCTATGACGGTATCGACAACAATGCCAACATCATTTTTGATGATGCCGACTCAACAGAGTGGGACCGCAAATCATCGTTTTATTTCGTCAAGGATAACACAACGTTCACGGAGCGGTTCACACCTACAGATACGGCACTTGTCCCGTTGAGCCGCAAGAACCTTGATCCTGCGAGCATTGCCGTCACCACGGCGGGTGGCTCACCGATAGATCCTTCTGCATACATTATCGATCCCGAACTCGGTGCGATTCGCGCCGCAACACCCGGAAGTCTGCCGGACAATTCATATAACATTTCATTCCAGTACTATCCTGTGTATCGCAGTCCATTTATCAAAGGTTCACCCTTTACACGTGAGACGAAGGATGCGGACATATTCGACGGCCTCCAGCTCAACTTCAATAACGCTTGGTCGGTGACGTTGAGCAATCCGGACTCGGTGTGGACACGGACGGCGGCGTACATCATCAACTTCACGCCGATTGAAACGGAGATCGCCCCCGGACAATTGTTGCGCGGGTATCGTGAGCCCGTTGATTATGAGATAGAATTCTATGATACAATCGTGGATACGTCCACGGCCGATCCGTTCCTGTTTGTTGATGCTGTGCCGGTCAATTTCAAGATATATAATCCCACGGATGGCGAATACGTTGATTTTATTTTTGCAGAGGCGACGCCGAATCCCGGGACAACAGGCAAAATATCCCCGCAGGATGAAATCCTCTTCTTTGATCGCCACGCAAACGGAAGTATCGTGTACTCATGGGACTTGCGATTCACAGCCAAGCCGAATGATCCCCCTGATACGTTGTATAATCTCACGGTCGGCGATAAGCTGGTACTCAAGACCACAAAGTCGTTCCGGGAAGGAGATGTTTTCCAGTTCACGACAGTCAAGCCGACGATCGTGGTTCCCGAAGCAAGCCGGGCGTCGCTTCTCGACCGTATCCGCGTCGTCCCGAATCCTTACGTCACGGCATCCGCGTTTGAGGCGCCGCTTCCGCCCGGTATTTCCGGCGGTCGCGGTCAGCGCAAGATTGACTTCACACATCTTCCGGCAAATGCGACTGTCCGCATCTTTACATCGAGAGGCGATCATATCGCCACGCTCGAACACGATGGTGACATGGAGGATGGGACCATCTCATGGAATTTGAAGACCAAAGAGAATCTGGATATCGCCTACGGCGTCTATTTCTATGTTGTCGAGTCGCAACTTGGCAACAAAACAGGCAAGATCGCAATCATCAAGTAAGGATGGCCATGCACACCAGACAGAATATCAGTACAGCCTTCGTGCTCGCGGGTCTCCTCGCCTTCATGCCCGCTCAACATGTTGTCTTTGGACAATCGAAGGTCGGAACCACTGCCGGCCAATTCCTTGGAATCGCTGTCGGCCCCAAGGCCATCTCCATGGGCAGCGCCTATGTCGCCTCCAATGACGACGCATCGTTGCTCTACTGGAATCCAGGAGGATTTGTTCAGGCACAGAAGTCGCAGTTCGTGTTCTCCCATACCGAATGGTTGGTGGATACAAAGTTCCGTTGGTTTGGCGGCATGTTCAACCTTGACGGCGATAATGCCATCGGATTGAGTTTTACACAACTGGATTATGGTGAGGATGAAGTGACAACGGTTTCGGAGCCGGATGGAACCGGTGAACGCTGGTCCGCCAGCGACTTGGCCATTGCTGTCTCTTACAGTCGCCGACTGAGCGACAGGTTCTCGATGGGTGGTTCGGTAAAGTATATCAATCAATCCATCTGGAATGAAAGCGCCAGCACGTTTGCCTTCGATCTTGGTTTGCTGTTTGTCACCAGCTTCAATGATATGCGTCTCGGCGTCAGCATGTCCAATTTCGGTGGTGATTTGAAACTTGATGGCCGTGATCTCCTCAACAAGGTCGATATCGATCCGGGGAACTCCGGTTCCAATAAGGACCTTGTCGGGACGCTCAAAACTGATCCGTGGGCCTTGCCGCTCCTTTTCCGCGTCGGCGTTGCCATGGATGTCTACAAGGATGACGAGATGCGCTTCACCCTGGCTGCCGATGCGCTTCGACCAACAGATGCTGAGGAATCCATTAACATCGGTGGAGAAGCAGGGTGGCGTGATATGCTGTTCCTTCGTGGCGGGTATAAGTCGATTGTCGGTGGTGGCGCAGAGTTCACCTCCCGCGAGGATGTGCAGGAAGGTCTTACTCTTGGTGCCGGGCTAAAGTACCGTGCGGAAGGGATCGCATCACTGGAAGTGAACTATGCGTACAGCAAGTTCGGGTTGTTTGGTAATCTCAATACAATCTCTGTTGCTGTCGGTTTCTAGTCACATTGAAGTCATTATATGACATAACAAAGGAGGAAGGAACGAGGGGGCGTATAATGTTGTTGTGATGTTGCTTCGCATTTTCCCAATCAACTCTTACATGGAGGTATCACATGAAACACGTCCTACTATTTGCGCTGATTCTGTTGCTGGTGACGGCAGTTGCTGTACCGTCTTCGGCAGTAGCGCAAAATCGAAACGTGACCTTTATCGTCAATTCGGCAACGGTGCCGGATACGGTGGGTCCGAATTATATCATGCAGGTACGCGGTGGCACGCCACCACTGACCTGGGGTAACGATACAGGTGGTCAACTCGTCAGTGTCGGCGGCGACTACTGGTCGGTAACACTGCCACTGCCTGTCGGCACAACAGTCCGGTTTAAGATCTTTGCCGGGGCAAACGGTTGGGAACAGAATGTGACGCCGGCAGACGGGCAGACCGGTGGTGACCGTGCATATATCGTCGCTGATCAGGACACTGTGTTGCCGGTGCAGTTCTTCAACAACGGCGCAAACGGCAACCCGCAATACTTCCGACCATGGACGGCCGTGGATGATTCATTCATGAATGTCTATGTTCGCGTGAACATGCAAGGCGCCGATCAGAGCGCCCGGTTTGGCTACAACGATTTGGTGCATGGCGATTCCGTCGGTGTACGTGGTGGCGGTCCGGCCGGTGGTGACCTGAACTGGTCACCGACATTTTACCTTGTGACGGAACAGCCTGCGTCCAACGGTGGCTTCGGTTATGCCGCCCGTTTCTTTAAGTCGAGCCGTCTTCGTATCCCCAAGAGCCAGGTGACTGACGGACAGGAAATTCAGTACAAATACCTTATCGGAGACGATTGGGGACGTGATGAACTTCAGGGACAACCGAACCGTTCATTCCGGGTTCCGGTCGGTAAGAAGGATACTACGATTCACTACAGCTGGTTCGATAACCTCACACCGAGTGCGCGGGTAAATTCAGATACCGCTATTGTTGTATTTCGTGCAAACCTGTCACGAGCTATTGCCACCGGTGGATATTCCATTGGTGATACACTTGTTGTGCGTTCAGGATATTTCGGCACCGCCTTTGAGTCAGGGCGTGAACGACGTCTCGTTCGCCAGGGTCTCACGACGTTCTATGCCGTGACGGATACCATTATCACAGCAATCAACAACACTCTTGATTATCAGTATTATGTGATCAAGAACGGTGTCGAACAACGTGAGAATTACTACAACTTCTTCTATAATGGAGACATTCAAGCGGAAGCAGAGCGCCGGCAGTTGATCGTGCCGGGAAGTTCATTCACGGTGCAGGATACTTCAGTGAGCGTTACACAGGCACGCCGTCAACCGACGTTCCCCAATACACGCACACTTGCACGTGCAGTAACTGTTCGATGGGAAGTGGATATGCGTCCGGCAATCTATCAGGTTGCATCGGGCGATACGCTTTTTGATATTCAGGGGGCATTCAATATCTATCCCTCGGATCAAGACTCGATTCTCAGTTGGGGCGTCTGGATGAACGGTCCTGCAGTTGGTGGCTGGAGCAATCCCGCTGGCAATGATTGGGGAACTGCCTTGCAGGCCAATCTCGACAAGAAGCTGTATGACGATGGAACAAACGGCGACGCAACGGCGGGCGATTCCATCTTCAGTCGTATTGTCCTTGCAGCACCGGAAAGTCTCGGCATCGGATCGAAGGGCCAGGTCGGCCAGATATTCAAGTTTGGTTTGCGCGGCGGCGACAATGAAGGCGGGCGTGGTGGATTCGGCAACAACCACAACGCCAACATTGATGACAGCGGACCAAACTATACCTTGCGCTCGCAGTTCGGTGAAATCAACCCCGCATACTTTGATGCATGGGATTATGATTGCGGCTGCCCCGTGGTTTCAGGCGTGAACCCTGTGCCGGGTATTCCGCAGGTGTTCGAGTTGTCACAGAATTATCCAAACCCCTTCAACCCGTCAACGAAGATCGAGTACAGCATTCCGACGGAGAGCTTCGTAACGTTGAAGGTCTTCAATGTGATCGGACAGGAAGTTGCCACGATTGTGAACGAGAAGCAGACTGCTTCGCGTTATGTGGCGACATTCGATGCCACCAACATCGCCAGCGGCGTCTACTTCTACAAGCTGGTTGCGGGTGACTTCGTCAGCACAAGGAAGTTGATGATTCTGAAGTAATCTGTTTTTCAGATTAACTCAACGGTCTCCCTCATTGCACATGGGGGAGACCTTTTGTTTTCGATCATCGGTGCGCAAGGTGAGGAGTGATTCTCACCTTGTTTTATTTTACATTGGAACATGATAATCCGCAAGGCAATCCGCATACTGGGTGGCATCTGTCTCTTTGCGCTGACGATCTCTTCGGCACAGGAGACGGACAAAACGGATAGCTACGTCGCCCGTGCCGGCAGTGTTTTTATCTCTGAAGAGGAGTTCGTCCAGCGATTTGAGCTTCTTCCGTCACTGAACCGCAATCGCTCGAAACAACTTGACAACGCCAAGCTGGAACTTCTTTATGCAATGATCGCCGAGAAGTTGCTCGCCCAGGAAGCGGTTGACCGGAAGCTTGACCAGGATTCTCTCTTTACTGCGGCGTTTCTTTCCGTTCGTAAATTGCTTGCCCGCGATCAATTGTATCGCGAAGAGATCAGTCGGTTGGTGACCGTAACTCCAGCCGAGATTACCAGTGAATTAAAACGAATGCAGCAACTTGTTCATGTTGCGTTCCTGTACTTTGACAGGGAAGAGGATGCGACATTCATCAGGAACAGAATCACCACGGCTGCCGACTTTGACCGTCTCTCCATCGACTCCAGCATGCAAGGGTTTCGTGATACGGCAACGGTGATCTGGGGGGACGCCGAACCGGAAATTGAGCAGGTGGCCTATTCACTGAAGCCCGGAGAGGTATCGGCGGTGGTACCAGCAGGATCGGGGTATTACATCCTGCGCTGCATACGTATCCAACCTGCCTCTATACATGCCAATCTCTCCGCAGATGCACGGAGAGAAAGGGCAACCACAAGAGTTCGGCAACGCAAGGAGCAACCGCTCATACAAAAATTCGTCCCCACAATTCTTCAGGGGAAGTCGGCATACTCACGCCCGGGGCCATTCAAGCTCCTTGCGCGCAGTCTCACGACCGTGTTTGAGGAACAGGCAGTGTTGCGAAGTGATTCAATGCTGGTGTTTTCAAAAGAAATGGAGGAGCAAGTCCGCCTCAAGTGTGCGCCGCTGCTTTTCGACAGTCTCGTTGTTGTCGGGGAGACATTCTGGACAACGAATGACATCGCCTCCATGCTCCTTGCGAAGCAGTTTGCCGTTCCCCGCGACCAGTTAAAGAGCACCGCAACGCGCCTGAATGAACAGATCCGCGCTCTTGTTGAACACGAGCTTATCGCCCAGGAAGCCCTGCGACGGGGACTCGACCGGCGTGCGGAAGTGCAGACCACACTTGATGTATGGCGATCTGCTTATCTTGCGGACATGATGAAGCTCTACGCACGAAAGCACGTTACCGTAAACGAGGCCGAGGTCTGGTCTTATCTCCAACAGCAAGACAGCTCGATAGTTCTTCCTCAAGTCAACATCCGTGAACTCCGCACGTCTTCCCTTGATGCAATGAACAACGCACTCACCGATCTTGAAGGAGGGATGGCTTTCGAGGATGTGGTGAAGACCTGGTCGAATGATTCCAACGTACAGAATACAAAAGGAGAGACGGGGTTCTTCGCCGTCAACGAGCGACCCCACATTGGAGAGATCGCCGCAGGAATGCAGGTCGGCGAACGGTATGGTCCCTTGCGAGTAGGAGAGGATGTTGTGTACTTTGAACTGCTGGACAAACGGACATCAACGATTGAACGTGACAGCTCTGTTGTTGCGAGGAAGGAAGCGGCAGCCAAAGAACTTCTCGCTTTCAAGAATCAGGGAACATTGAACGCGTTTATTGCACAGGTCGCCCGGAACCGTGGCGTTGATGTCTACACAGACCGGCTGCAACGAATCGAGCTGTCGCCGTTTCCCATGCTGGTCTTCCGCATTCTGGGGTTCGGCGGTCGGATGTTTGCAGTGCCGTTTGTTGACCCGCAACTGCAGTGGCTAAACATAGAGCCGCCGGAAACTCCGGTTCTTCCGTAATTCAACTTCGCATGGCCAATCAAACACGTACACTCATTCGTCTCATCCTTGTATACCTCGCAGTGCCGCTCATTCTCGTGCTTGTCGAGATCGGGTTGCGGATATGGGCTCCGGGTCTGGAATCAGCTCTTGTACAGCCGGTAATGTTTGATGGCAAAGAGTGGCTGGAGATCAACCGATCGTATCTGAAGAAGTACTTCCCGCCGGGGAGTCCACTTGTTCCTGAATTCAAACCGGCACTCATACAGGCAAAGAAAACACCGGCAACATTCCGGGTGATTTGTCTCGGCAGTTCAAGCATGTTCGGTACTCCCTATCAGATGAATGCCAATATCCCCGGCATCCTCCGGAAACAACTCCGCCACGCTCATCCGGAACGCGACATTGAGGTAATAAACTTTGGCGCTTCGGCCATCAACAGCAATGTCGTGCTCAACCTCAGCGATGAGCTTGCACCACTCGAACCGGACTTGATCGTCATTTACATGGGGCACAATGAATTTTACGGACCCGATGGAGTTGGTGCGGGGTACTTTGACAGGAATATTCCCGGGTTCGTTCAATTCAAATATCGTTTGCGGGAACTCAGATTGGTTGCCGCGTTGGTGAGCATCATGCCTGTCGAAACACGTAGCGAGGAACAACGCAACCTGATGCTCGAAGTCTCTCAACGTGGCAATGTCCGCCTCGATTCTGATGATGCAAGCCGGGTATTCCGGAGTTTTGAGGATAACTTCCGCGACATACTTGAGTTCTGGCAATCACGCAATGTACCGTTGGTCGTCTCGGATGTTTCTTCGAACCTGATGTTTCCGCCATTCGTGGCAGACACAACCATAACATCCGGCCTCAAGCCGATAACAAGATTAGAGGAAGAATTCAACGCGGGTAATGTCAAACTAGGTCTTGAAGGGTTACTGGAATGGCGACAACGCGACAGCACAAACGCTCTCGTCGAATATTGGATTGGCAGATCGCTACTGGCGGAAGGTGATACAGTAGCCGCAAGGACATATTTGGTCCGGGCGAGGGATCATGACTTGTTGAAATTTCGGGCGCCGTCTCAAATCAATACAATCATTAGAAGTGTCACCGCTTCGTTGAATGTCCCGATGATCTCCACCGATTCGATCTTTGCAGCATTATGTCCGGGCGGAATTCCCGGAGATTCACTTTTCTGGGAACACCTGCATCCAACATTGCGCGGTTATTATGAGATTGCCGGACTATTTTATAAAAAGATTGAACGACTGAATCTGTTTCCAGAATCATCCTCGTCGCTTCAGTTACCATTCGATCCGGACAGTTTGAGTATCTGCTGGCTTGATCTCGCCTACGGCGATCTTTCCATCCAACGATTGACCGGCAAATGGCCATTCACGAACTATCATCGCGACCAAGTCGCATTTCCGTTTGCACCGTCAGCGTTGCAACAAGTTGCGCGTTCGGTGTACGATCGTCGCATTTCCTGGGATCAAGGGTGTTATGAATCGGCGAGCCGGTTCTGGCGTGCCGGGGATGTGCGGCGTGCTGCAACAACATACGAAGCCCTTATCGAAGAATATCCGTCCGGATACTACCCTCATTATCTGCTCGGGAATCTCTATGCGAAGTCCGGCAACACGGAAGCTGCACTCAGGCATCTCACGACTTCGATCAATTCAAATCCCAAGTATCCCAACGCACGTCTTGACCTCGGACTCCTTCAAATAAACGCCGGCATGTTTGACGATGCGATTGTGCATCTGAAAGCTGCCGTGGAAACCGGATCGCCCAAACCGTCACCGCAACTCCTTGCCTCGATTCAATACGGACTGGCGGCCGCGTATGCGAACAAAAGTGAATACACTCTTGCTCTGAGCCACGTGGAGGAGTCATTGCGACTTATGCCAACGTACCGGGAGGCGCTGGTGTTGCGCGAAGGAATACAGCGTGAGATTCGTTAACGCGGGGAACCACTGTTCATTCGTGCAAGCAACTCGGCGGCCGGTTGGTAATCTGGTTTGATGTTCAGGACTTTCAATAACTCGGCACTTGCTCTCTGCACATTGTTGGCACGGGACAATGCGAGCGCAAGAAGATAGCCATTCTCAACTTGTTCGGGTGGAGTCTGCGAAAAGGAGAACGTTCGCTCGTAATATGAAACGGCCTCCGCTGGCCTGCCGGAGTTGAGTGATAGATCGCCGAGAGCCCGGTAGGCGAGAATGGTGGGCTTGATTGCCAATGATGCTTTCAGTTGTACAGCGGCATCCTCGAACCGCGATTGATTAAGGTAGATGCGTGCCAGTTTCAAGTATGGCCCTTCTTCAAGTAATGGCAGTTGATTGATAATCGTCCGCAGTTCCCGAATAGCATTTTCCCAGTCCGCCCGACGCCAGTAATAATCCGCTGCGGCGTGATGTGCCTCGCTCCAATTCCATTGCGCCCGCGTCACCTGCTCGACAATCAGCCCGAGTGTGTCATCCGGAGCAACCGCCGTAACAATTGGTGGCTGCGTAGTGAATGGCCATCCGGCTGTCAGGATTTCCGTCCGGCGCATGGCAAGCAATTCGTCGAAATCAGTTACGCAACGATTACTCCAGAGAGTGTCTTCGTCAAGCGTATCACGTGTGCGCCACTCCTCCCGCGAGGCGAGAATGCCATGTTCTCTCATCGCACGGGCGTATTCTTTTCCCATCAGAAAGAACCCCCATGAATTCGGATGAAGATGTTCAACGATCAGCTCGTGTCCGACAAGGGAGTCGGGGGAGTTTGCCATAAACATCTTTTCCATATCCACAAAGACCGTTCTTGTGTCGGTACAGATTTCGTGCATTGCGTTATTGAAATCGCTGCTCATTCGGAAGCGGAGTTGATCGTAATCCCGGGCCTTGACATACGCTTGTCGGGCTTCGCTATCTCGTCCGAGAGAATCGAGACATTTGCCCCTCTGGAAATGGGCATCAGCTCGTTGTCCGTCCAACTCAAGCGAACGTTCAAAAGACTTCAGGGCGATGTCAATGTTGCCTTTCCTGTATTCCTGCATCCCATAATCGTAGTGACGTTTGAATTCGACAGAATCCCGGGTCGGGAACCCGTCAAGGTGTTGAGAGACAAACGGAGGCAAATCCCTGAGATTGGAAACCTGGGAGCCGAGCAACAATGGAATACCGTGAGATGAACAAAGCGATTTCAAATCATCAAGGTTTGCCTTGTACGCTTCAAGACCGGTTCGGTACAATTCACTATCGTGTGGGATGAACTGCCCGGCGGCTAGTTTCTCCATCATTGTAGCAGCGGGGGCATCGGATGGTTCTGGTGAAAAGAAAATCCGGATACCGGCAAATAGATCCCGGAACAGGAGGAATGTCTTGAGATGGATGGCTTTGAGATAGAGCTTCGTTAACCAACGTGTGCTGCCGAGGGATTCGTTGGATGAAACGCCGAGGGCGCCGTAGAATTCGTTATGCCCATCGTAGACGATAAAAAGGTCGGGCTCGTAGTCAATCAGTTCCTCCGCCATATCATTCACAGTGAAACTGTTTGTGGCGGTCATTCCCACGTTGATGATCTCAATTTGCCGGTCCGGGAAAGTTGCACGCAACCGGTCCCGCAGGAAACTGGAGAACGAACCATTGTACCAATAGGGATAACCGACGGTTGTTGAGCCGCCGAGACAGAATATACGAAAGGTTCCTTGTGGCTTTGGAACGGAAAAATAGTCAGGTGACGTGCTCGGGTTGAATGCCACGCGTGAAAAATAACGGCTCTTCACAGCCGGGTTCATGACCGTGTAGGTCTTCCCGGCAAGTGTCTCAGTTGTGAAGAGCGAAAGATCCGGTCCATAGCCAATAACACGCAAGGCAAACTCAACCAGAATGAATGCGACAAAAGGGAGGGCAACAGTGATAACGAGGAAAATTCTGCGCTTACGAGCGGAGAGTTTCGGTGAGAGTGTTGTGCGTGTTGACTTCAAACAGGTTTGTTGGGTGTTATGATATTCATGCGAGTGTTCCCTGAATGAATATATGATGTTTGAGTGGAAATGCCAACTCAGTGACTGATGGCGGACAGATCGCGCAGGAGTTCAGCGGACTCAGCATGACCCGGTTGCAGAGCCAAGGCATTTCTCAGGGCCGTCTGTGCATCCGTATATCGACCCTGTTTGGCATAGACAACGCCGAGCATATATCTTGCCGATGCTGATGCTTCTCTTGAAAGCTTGTACGGACCTGATCGGTCTGCGGCGAGGGCTCGTCCGATTTCCTCTTCCGCCGCTTGGGGATTCTCTTGTTCAATAAGGATGAGAGCGTGTTTCATCCGTGAGAATGGGTTGTCTTCGATTTCGCTGCATTTGTTGTAGGCAGCTGCGGCCTCAATGTGCTTTCCTTCCATCCGATAGTAGTCTGCCACCTTCAAGAGGGGCTGAAAGGAAAAGTAGAGGACTTTGGCAACAGCGAGACACTCTTTGCGTGCCCGATCAAAGTCCCCGCTCCCCGCGTAGTACTCTGCAAACTTGTAACGTGCCTCTGACCAGGGGGTTTTTCCCTGAACATAGTTGTAGACCAACGTTTCCTTTTCACCATCCGGTGTGAACATTGCTGCGTTCGAATTTTCCTTGAATGGCCAGCGCTGCATAAGAAGATGTGTCTTGATACTCCCGGCGATGCTGTCGAAATCCGAGACTCGGGAAATATCCCAATATTCATCGTCTGACAATTCCCGTTCGATGTTCCACCGCGCAGAAGGGAAGAGGTGGGATTCCTGAATTGTACGGGCGATGGTCTTTGCCATCTGGAAATAGCCACGGATGTTCGGATGGAGGTGTTCAAGAATAAGTTCATTGCCGACAAGTCCGTGAGGTGACAATGAAACGAATACAGAGTCAACGCGTGCCACAGGAACATTGTTTTCTGCACAAACTGTACGAAGGTCGTTCTCGAATTCCGTCGAAGCCCGGAAACGCAGAGCATCCAGGTCTTTGGCTTGAATCAGGAGGTGTCGTGCTTCTTCGAATCTCTGCTGTTCAACGCGTATTTGTCCAAGCAAGTAGAGAGATGCGGCATACGTTGAATCAATGCGAAGTGAGCGGACCGCAAGTTGTTCTGCCTTGACGATGTCACCGCTGATGAGGGCACTATCG
>CAZIHJ010000039.1:0-28013 GCA_964538485.1 uncultured Chitinophagales bacterium
TACTGAAACACCGCACAGATCTGGATGGAACCAACTCAAACGCGACTACCCATAACGAAACCTATTCCGGTGGAAGCGACGTCACTGCCTGGACAAATACGCCAATGGCCGGATTTTCCATTCCCTCACAGACAAATCCACAGCCGCTCCACAAGGCAAAGGAATATTCTGCGCAGATCACCGGGTTGACCAACGCCCTCGTCGACTATTATATCGAAGCCGTGGACAGCAATGGCAACATTGCGCGCTCACCCATCCTGCATGTGTGGGTCGGCCCGAATCCCGGAGGCGGCGGCGGTGGAACACCGGGCGTGAGCTGGACTCCGACGGCGCCAACGAAGAACGATACCATTACGATTACCGTGAATGCCTCGCAGGGTGGCAAACTTCACTGGGGAGTGAACAACACCGGCAGTACATGGCAGACCCCAAATAGTGCGTACTGGCCATCAGGCACAACATTGTTTGGCGGAAGCGGTCCTGCAGTCGAAACGCCGTTCGCTGGCCCGGACTCCGGCAAACTGAAGATCAAGGTCGGGCCGTTCAATAATTCCGTGCAGGCGGTCAGCAGTGTCGCGTTTGTGATTCACTACAATGACAATAGTTGGAATAACAACAGCGGCCAGGATTTTCATATCGAAGTGTCCGGCAACCCTCCACCACCGCAGGGCTACGTCATGGATGGAATCCTGGATACGGCCGCTGGCCGCGTTGTCTCCAACGGCGGATTGACCCTGCATCTCGGTTGGAATGGCGTACAACTCTACGCCGCCACGCAATCGGCACAATCACAGGGCGGTGACATGTTCATCGTGATTGCGGACTCGCAACGGACACTCCGCAATGCCATGTGGGCAAAGAGCGGAAGCGTCGCTGGATGGAGTGCCTTCATCGGAAATGAAGCCTCCAATAACTGGAACGGCTGGTTCAACGCCGCTGGTACTCAGTTTACCGGCTCGGGTGTAAGCGCTGCCGGAACCGCTCTTGAGGGCGCCCTCAATCTCGAATCAACTCTTGGGTACGTTCCGCAAGTGGTCTATGTTTCCGTTGGGAAGTATCAATCTCAGGATGCCGGAAGTTTGCTGGGACAAGTCCCGGCAGGAAATGGCAACGGCACGATCGAGTTTTCCGAGTTCTATACATTCCCGCTCGACTCCGCTCCGCCACTTCTGCCACCTGCACAGACCCAGCTTGTTACTCCAACAAACGGGGCTCAAACAAGCGACAGCGTGATCTTCCGATGGCATACCGCACAACCTGTTGTGTCGAAGTACTGGTTCGAGCTTGCAGGTGATTCACTCTTTGCGGCATCAACCGTTGATTCAACCGTTACCGACACAACAGCCCAACGCGGATCGTTGCCAATGAACCAGACATATTGGTGGCGCGTACGCGCATGGAACCCCGCCGGGTGGGGACCTTTCAGCATGAAACGGAACTTCACTCCATTTGCAGGTATCGTCTCTCTCGAGGTCCCGTTTTCAGCCGGATGGAGTATGCTTTCCAACCCCGTTGCAACGAATGAGGATTCCGTGCAAGAGCTTTACCCTGCGTCGCTCTTGCCGTATGCGTTTTCTTTCAATCCTTCGTCCGGATATCTTCAGAGCGAGCGCATGATGAGGGGAAGCGGCTACTGGACGAAGTTCGGAGCGAACGGATCATCGACGATAACCGGGCTGGCACGAGAGGTCGACACCGTCGCAGTCGAAACCGGCTGGAACATGATCGGCTCGATTTCATATCCGGTTGCTGCCACTTCCGTCACCTCCATACCGCCGGGCATTCAAGCATCGTCGTTCTATGAATATGACGGCTCCAGTTATTCCATACCTGCAACACTCCTGCCCGGAAGGGGGTATTGGGTGAAATCAAGCTCCGCCGGAGTGTTACTCCTCACATCCAGCCTATCAAATACCCCTGCCAGGTCCACCCCACAGAACGTGAGGTGACAAACCTTGTTTCCCGGTGCGCGATCAGTTATCTTTCAACACCGCTCTTCGATGCACGTCTGCTCTTTCGCATTTCGGCACTCCTCCTCTTCAGTTTCATTTCTCTTGTTGCCCGCGGCGGAATCAAGAACGGGGACTTTGAGCAGCCACACAAGGATTGGTTGTTTGAAGGACCTCGTCGCTCCGGGGATAGGACGGTTGTGGGACGAGAACCTTTCAACATTTCGTTTGTAGTGTGAGGGACGCCACCGATTGCCATGCAGGCAATGGGCGAGAGGAAGTTCTTGCCGATACAAAAAGAAGAAGGACGAATTTGATATTCTGGGAAAGTCACGGCATGACGGTCATTTCTGATTCTTGTCTGGCGAGAAAACGGCGTCGAATAGTGCAGCATTAAAGGCGTTGTTGTTTTTTGGGGGGTGGGGATAAGTTGTTCAACGCTTTGCCATTGTTTTATCATACCTATGGGAGGACATAATGAGACTCTTAATCGTTATTATTGCCGCTTCCACGTTCGGCCTGGTGCCGGGCTGCATGGATCGCGGTCACGAGGGGATTGTCAATACGGAAAATGGAGGCTCGGGAAATGTTTCTCTTGCGTTCACGAATCCTCCGCCAGAGGTTACCCGGGTGGTGGCCGCACTTTCTCGCAGTGGCCACGACACACGCATTCTTGATCTCGTGCTTTCAGACTCAACACAAAGCGCCGCTGGTGGCTTCGACGAAGTTCCGGTCGGTGTTTGGCAATTACGGGTCGAGGCTCTTGACGACAGCAATACCGTGCGCTACGCGGGCACGACAAGTGTGGATGTCCGTCCCGGGCAGGTGTCTCACATTTCCCTGCATTTGCTGCCAACATCGGGGGACATCGAGATCGTTGTGACGTGGGGGCCTCCAACTTCACCAACGGGCGGCCTCATGGCATACTATGATTTCAACGGCAATGCTAATGACGCGAGCGGCAATGGGAACCACGGCGTGGTTTCGGGCCCGGTCCTGACTGCCGATCGTCATGGAAATCCGAACAGCGCGTATTGGTTTGATGGACTGGACGACGTGATCTCCATTGCATCTTCACCGTCTCTCCATCCGGTGGATCAGCTCACGATTGCCTTCTGGGTTCGATTGGATGGCGCAATCATCAATCGTTACTCCATACTGCATAAGGGAGGACCTGTCCAGAACGGATTGACGAACAGAGAGTACGCCGTGTACACGAAGCTCATCACGCCGACATTGTACAACTTTGAAACATACTCGGCCGGTGATAACTCGTCGTATCATGAAGTCGGTTCACACGTCGTACCGTTACACCAGTGGTTGTTTGTCGCCACAGTCATAGACCGCAGGAACCACACGATGCGGGCGTACGCGAATGGGACCGTGAACGAGGTATCTGATTCGTATTCAACGTTTACAACCAACAACTTTCCCATGACCATTGGCGCAGAAGCAGAGATCTGGCCTGACCACTTACCGTTGCTCGGAGCAATCGACGACTTACGTCTGTATAACCGGGCACTCACACCGACAGAAATCCAGGCGTTGGGCGACCAGCCGTAAGTCGCAGCAGCAGCCAGATGTCATTCCTTCCCGTGGAGTTTGTTTCACTCCACGGGTGCAGATTGCATCTCTCACGTCAAATACCTACCCTGATACGCACGTTCTGCTTTCCCTCAAATACACAGACTCGTATGCATCTTCAATTTCAGGGCGCGGCGCGGACCGTCACCGGCTCCATGCACATGTTGACGGTCGGCGGCAAAACCATCCTGCTCGATTGTGGCATCTACCACGGTCGGCGCGATGAGGCCCGCAAACGCAACAGCGAATTCCCATTTAATCCAGCTTCGATCGACGCTGTTGTCCTCTCTCATGCCCATATCGATCACAGCGGCAATCTCCCGGGACTCGTCAGGCAGGGTTTCCAAGGACCGATCTTCTGTACTCACGCAACGAAGAGTCTTTGCGAGGTCATGCTCAAGGACAGCGCGTTTATTCAGGAAAAGGACACAGACTTCATTAACAAGAAGAACCGGAAAAGAGGCCTTCCCCTTATCTCCCCACTCTATACGCAAGATGATGCAGAGAGAACAATGCCATTGTTCAAGGGGGTCGATTACAGTTCAACTTTTCCTGTTGTTGAGGGTATCGAGTGCCGGTTCGAGGATGCCGGCCATATTCTCGGGTCTGCCTCGGTTGCCCTGACTCTCACAGAAAAATCGCAACGAGTACATCTGGCCTTCACGGGCGATCTTGGCCGTCCCGACCTACCCATCCTGCGGGACCCTGTCTTCATCGGCTCTGCCGAACGCACCGATTACCTGATTAGTGAGAGCACCTACGGTGGAAGATTGCATGCACCCGTCGATCAGATGGAAGACCAGCTTCTACCTCCGCTTCTCAGAGCAGCAGAACGCAAGGGGAAAGTGATCATCCCGGCCTTCAGCGTCGGACGGACACAGGAAATCGTCTATGTCCTCCATAAACTGAGCGGTGAAGGAAAGATCGAAAAGCTCCCCGTCTTCGTCGACAGTCCCTTGTCGGTCAATGTCACCAGCGTCTTTCGCAAACATCCTGAATGTTTCGATAACGACACGCTCGCCATACTCAACTCTTCGTCACAGAATGATCCATTTGGATTCGACCAGTTGACTTACGTGCGAAGCGTGGAAGAATCCATGGCGTTGAATGAACGGCGGGGTCCGTTTGTGGTGATCTCCGCATCGGGCATGTGCGAAGCAGGGCGCGTCCAACATCACCTTGCCAACAGTGTGAGCGATCCAAGAAATATGATAATGATTGTGGGCTACCAAGCCGAATACACACTCGGAAAGAAGCTCGTGATGAAAGAGCCCGTGGTGAATATTTTCGGGGAGCCGCATGACGTGAAGGCCGAGGTGGTGGTACTGAACTCATTCAGCGGACACGCCGACAGGAATGAACTCCTCTCGTATATCAAGCAGTTCGACGCCCGTCCCTTGAAGAATGTGTTTCTTGTCCATGGCGACGTTGACCAGGAGGAGAAGTTGGCGGGAGGCATAAAGGAGCTCGGCGTGCGCCAGGTTGTGCTTCCGGTTCGGGGCGAAACATTTCAGCTCTGAGAGCGGAGTGCGCGTGAACGCCCGGGCATACTGGTTCTTCGTAGTGATTCTCACGGGCCAGCTCATGTATGCACAGGAATCTCCTCAGATTACCGGTGTATCCCTTCATCCCGACAGTGTACTCCAAAAAAACTCTGCCGACGTATTGTTCGAGCGAAATCAAAATACATTCAACTGGATCGGCAGGGCCGGCATAGATACGACCATACTCGGCACGCGACTGTTATTCCGGGAACAGTATTCCTCCAATATCATCCTGATTGAGGGAACCGGCTCTGTACCCGAACGCAGGCTGCAAAGCAACCAACAGACGTTATCGTTGTTGTTACAACAACCGATCTCAACATCTTTCCGGCCTCACGTTGCATGGTCCTCACGGGTGTATCAAGACAAGAAGGCCGTGGGTCTCAGTTCCGCTTCGACCCATGCCGTTGCAACAGGATTTGAATACCTTCCAATCGCAAGTCTCGCACTCACGCCTGCGCTCGGCTATCGCTGGGATGATCAGGGTGAGTTTCGGGATGATGGTGTCCACTATTCGCTTGGCGGACGCTTCCGCAATATGGAAGGAGACGGTTATATGCTCTCCGCAGATGCGCTTGCACATGTCGATCAACTGGATCCGCGAACACTGGAAGGACACTTTGCCCGTGGAGGAGTTGAAAAAGTATTTGATGGCCGGACACGCGACAGCCTGCAACTGAGCATTGTGCGAACACGACGGGAGTTTCACTCCCTGCTCGATTCTACCCGGAGTATCGACAGCCGGGGGGAGGAGGTACTCACGTTTGCCAATCTTCTGGATTATGAGCTCAGCAATTCGATGCTGGCAACGTTGTACCTCGGGGTCTTCAACAGGAGACTGGAACGATCAACGCGATTCACCTCTGTCGCTGCAATTTCACCGACACTATTCGGTGCTGATATTGAGGAATTCCGGCTTGATGCATACGTGCAGACCGTGTTTGAGGCCGCGAGTGGGCTCAGCGGCTTTGCCCGTATCGCATACGCTGAACGAAACGAGAGTCACACGGCATCGGGGATCAACGGTTCAGAGAATAATCGCGATGAGTTCAACAGGCAGAATGACCGGGAGAAGACGAAGGATAATCTCATGCGGCGGACGGCAATCCTTGGCGCGCTGAACATGCCGGTAAGCAGCTCTGATGATATTGCATTTTCCGGATCAGCGAGCATTCTCCGGTACGATACCCCCAGTATGGAGAATACCGAGGATCGCGACGAGCTTCTTATTGCATTCTCGGTTTCGAGCATGCACAGGATCAACAGGTTCGTGCAGATTGGAGCAACCCTGGAAGGAACACTCGGTCATACGGTGTATCTGCTTGGAAGCCGGAGTTCCAACAACAACTACAACAGGGTATTGCGTCTTGCCCCCACCGTGTATCTCCGGCCCAGTGGGCATTTCTCGTCCACGAATACCTTTGAAGTTCTGGCAAATTACACGGTCTACGACTTTGAAGAACAGGCAGCGCAGGTGCGAAGTTTTTCATTTCGCCAGTTTGGCTGGCTGGATTCCACCACGGTGGAATTATCTGAGCTGCTCGGACTTGATTTTCTGAGTTATTTGAAGTTATATGAACGCGGGCAATTGAAATGGAGTGACTTCACCGAACGGGTGGAAAACGCCTTTGTCGATCTGACCTATGCCGTGCAGGTTCGCTGTTCACCCACGAACGAGACTGTTTTTGCAGTGGGCATCCGGAGTTTCAGCCAATCACGCTATACATACAATGGAAATGCAAGAGTGCTTGATACGACACTCGAGAGTATTGGACCAACCTGTCTCATTCAGTGGCAGCCGCGCGGAATCGGCTTGCTGTCGCTTTCGGGTTGGTACGAACGGAGAAAACAAACCAATGGCGCGAGTCGCGCCCTTGCCAACATGTCCATGAATGTCCAATTGAACTTTTAGAGGGAACCCACGTGGCGACCAAGCAATCCGTTTTCCGGCTCACACTCCCCAGCAATCCCAAACAGATCGGCAAAGTCGAGGGACTCCTCAAGAAGGTAAAGAAGAGCACCCGGCTTGACGACATACAGATGCACAAGTTGATGGTTTCGCTGACCGAGGCGGTGAACAACGCCATTATCCACGGCAACAAATCCGACGCAACCAAGAAGGTGAGCATACGGTGCGAGGTGCGCCCGGGATGGCTCGTGGCAATCATCAATGATGAGGGACGGGGGTTCAAGATCGACAACGTCCGGAACCCGCTGAACAAAGAAAACCTGATGCGCGATAGTGGGCGGGGAATTTTTCTGATGAAGACCTTGATGGACAAGGTGGACTACGAGGTCAAATCCACCGGAGTACAGGTGATGCTGTGGCTTGATCTCACCAAACACGCGTAGGCCCTTACTGCTCCAGTTTTTTCCAGCCCATATTCCATCCCTTGTTGAGAACAGAAAGAAAAAGGAGAACCAGTTTCCCGATTCTCCTCTTGAGAGCTACGATCTTCAATTGCAGCTACAATTTCAATTTGGCAATTGATTGTTTGACGTCTTCCGCTGATTTGTTCAACGCCGCCTGCTCATCGGGATTCAATTTGATCTGAATAATTTCTTCAATCCCCTTCTTGCCCAACTTCACCGGTACTCCAACGAACGTGTCCTTGAGGCCGTATTCACCTTGCAAGTATGCCGCGCATGGAAGAATGCGCTTCTTATCTTTGATGATGGATTCTGCCATTAATACTGCCGATGCGGAAGGCGCATAATACGCGCTGCCGGTCTTGAGATGATTCACGATTTCAATTCCGCCGTCACGTGTCCGCTTCACGAGGCGGTCAAGCGTTGCCTGACTCAGCAACTCGGTGATCGGAATTCCCGCAACCGTCGAATAGCGGGGAAGCGGTACCATGGAATCGCCGTGTCCGCCGAGCACAAATGCGGTTACGTCTTCCACGGAGACATTGAGTTCCATCGCAATGAACGTGCGGAACCGCGCCGCATCCAGCACGCCGGCCATTCCCACAACGCGGTGGCGCTCAAATCCGCTGACCTTCCACGCGACGTACGTCATGACGTCCAATGGGTTGGAAACCACAATGATAATCGAGCGTGGTGACTTCGCTATCGCCGCCTCTGTGCAGCTCTTGACGATCGCGCTGTTGGTGTTCATCAGGTCGTCGCGGCTCATGCCCGGCTTGCGCGCAATGCCGGCAGTGATAATGACGATGTCCGAGTTCGCTGTTTCGTCATAGCCGTTGGTGCCGATCACTCTCGTATCGGTCTTCTCGACGGGTGCCGCCTCATACATGTCGAGAGCTTTCCCCTGCGGTATTCCCTCAATGACGTCAACAAGTGCTACCTCGTTGGCGAGTTGCTTGTCCACAAGCCGTTGCGCTGTCGTTGCACCGACATTTCCAGCACCGATTACTGTAATCTTCATGGTTGTCTCCAGGAGTTGTTTGGCTGAGTAGAATTGAAGAACGGAAGTTCTGCCGCTCGAGGCGGAATGGATGGGTCTGTAAACACACCGGCCTGTTCGCCCGACACAGTCGGTTGGAACAGGCCGGAAATTCTTCGTTGCCCTGCTGTGCCTTTAGGCTTTGGGCAATATGCTGACGACTTTCTTTGCCTTGCTGTATTTCTTAAAGTTCACCACGCCGTTGGTCAGAGCGAACAGTGTATCGTCGCCGCCAATCCCGACATTGACGCCGGGCTGGAACCGTGTTCCGCGCTGACGGACGATAATGCTTCCCGCAGAAACTGTCTCGCCGCCAAAACGCTTTACACCGAGTCGCTGTGCATTGCTATCGCGACCGTTGCGTGAACTGCCAACACCTTTTTTGTGTGCCATGACGCTTCCCTACTTATGCGATATTGAGAATCTCAATGTGAGTATAGCCCTGTCGGTGACCATTCTTGATGCGATACCCCTTGCGTTTCTTTTTCTTGAATACTACCACGGTATCTTCACGGGAGTGCTCAAGAACCTTTGCTTCCACCTTTGCACCCGAAACACCCGGCGCTCCAATGGAAAGGCCTTTTCCGGCATCAAGCATTAATATCTTGTTGAATGTAACGTTCTCTCCGACCTTGGTATCAAGCCGCGGTACGTCAATTTTATCGTTTTTTGCCACTTTGAACTGCTGGCCGGCGATTTCCACTACTGCGAACATCTGGGTAGTCCTTACGGTGAACGTTGAAGTTAGGGTTTCTAAGGTAGAGAAATCCGGCTACAAAGTCAATGCAGAGTTCATTCAAAATATGTTTCGATCAGGGTCTGATGCTGGGAAAGGCCGACAATCCTGAGCAGGAAGTAATCCTCCACCTGGGCGTAGTCAAATTGCAGAAAGCGGCTGCAACGGTGCTCAAGGTCGCGAAGGTCTTTTAGGGCCGTATGGAGCGATTCCTCCGGCCCGGAAAAAAGATAGTCCTTTCCATTCGATACTTCCCGCGTATGGACCAGATGCTGCTTCAGCACCAGCCGGGCATTTGTAAACCGCTCCCGGTCCTTCACATCCGGTAAGGTTGATACGACTTCTTCGCTATGAGAACGGCGGCCGGATTTCATGTGTTTTCGTTGAACGATAAAGACCGTAGTCCGTTGAGAATGACAATCAGCGCGGCTCCATCATCTGCAAGCACGGCCATCCAGAGCGTTGCCATTCCTGTAACGGTAAGGATAAGAAATAATAGTTTGAGTGACAGCGCAATCGCGATGTTCTGTCTGATAATCTTCATCGTCTCGCGACTCAAACCAAAGAGGAACGGAAGCTTGCCGAGATCATCAGACATCAGAACGACGTCCGCGGTTTCAAGAGCGGCATCAGTACCGTTGACGCCCATCGCAATCCCAACGGAAGCAGCGGCAAGCGCCGGAGCGTCATTCACACCATCACCAACCATCGCAACAGTACCGTGACGCCGTTTGAGTTCCTCCACCACCTTTACTTTATCGGCGGGGAGAAGATTTGCACTCACGTTCTCTATCCCCACTTTTCCGGCGAGCTGCTGCGCTGAGATTTCGTGGTCGCCTGTGAGCATGACGATGTGCTTGACCCCAATCCGGTCCAACTCCGCGAGGACATCTTTGCTCTGTTCGCGTGCTGAGTCGGCTATTCCAATAACAGCGAGCGGCTCGATGGAGTTGCCAAGTATGATCGCGGTTCTTCCCTGCCTCGTCAGATCCTCAAGCACTTCCTCTGTTCTCGACGAACACCGCCCCATCTCCTCGATAAGCTCATGATTTCCTAACAGATACTTTGCGCCATTGATCTCGCCGCGGATACCACGCCCCGGCAAGGCCTCAAACCCATCGACCCTCATATCGCTAAATTCAATCGAGTGCCGCGCCGCCTCACTTAGTACCGCGGCTGCAACGTGATGCTCGGAATACTGCTCCATAGCCGCGACGATCTTCAACACCTGGTCGCGGGTCAGCGAGTTCAGCAAAATCACATCCGTGACTCTGGGCCGACCCTCGGAAAGTGTACCGGTTTTATCAAACGCAATGGCTTTCACCTGACTCAGCGTTTCAATGTGCTTGCCGCCTTTGATCAAAACGCCCCGCCGGGTTGCATTGGTTACTGCGCTTACGATTGTTACGGGCGTGGAAATCACCAGCGCACATGGACACGCAATCACGAGAAGAACGAGTGCCCGATAAATCCACTCGGAGAATGGCTGTCCCATAAATAGCGGCGGGACAATGGCAACAACAACTGCAAGCACCAGCAACGCCGGCGAGTAAATCCGTGCGAAGCGATCGACAAAGAGCTGGACCGGCGCCCGCTGCTGCTGGGCATCCTCGACAAGATGAACGATGCGCGCAAGCGTGGTTTCTTCATACTGGGCAGTGACCCGAACCTGTAGCATGCCATTCGAATTGATAGAGCCAGCAAAGACCGTCGATCCCTGCGACTTCGCAACCGGAGTTGATTCACCCGTAATCGGAGATTGATCTACATGCGACCGGCCTACGGTAACGATTCCATCCAGGGGTACTTTCTCTCCGGGTCTGATAATAACAATGTCGCCGGGCGCGACTTCCCTGGCTGCCACCACGGTTTCAATGCCGTTCTTGAGTACGCAGGCCTCAGTTGGCGAAAGGGCCATCAACGACTGTATCGCCCGTCTCGTTCTCGCCGCGCTGTAGGATTCCAGCATGAGCGAGACGGAGAACAGCACGATGACCGCTGCGCCTTCGCTCCATTTGTCGATTGCCAACGCACCAATGACAGCAACGGACATCAGGAAATTCATATCCAGCGAAAGGGTTCTCACCGCAAAGTACGCTTTGAGGAATACCCGCCACCCACCGACTACAATTGCGGCAAGAAGCATGATTCGCGAAGCCATTGGCATCAAGCCGACCTGCTCAAGTACGATACCGGCCAGAGCGAAAAGCGCAGCAACACCTGTTGTGATTGCCTGGCCGTGTCGTTCCCAGAATGTCTGTTTTCTCTCCAATTCGTTCCGGCTGCGACCGTTGAATCCGGCGAGACGGAGCGTGCTGATCACTGTGTTGGCATCAACACTTTCAGCAACACGAAGCTCCGATGTTACCGGATTAAAAGAATAGCGGTCCTTCCCGACGCGAGCATCGAGCTGCTTCCGCATCACCACCTCTTCGGTGGAACAGCAGACGCCGGAAACAAAATATGTTCGTTCAGGCGTTTTCATTATTCAGAGACGTGCCGTACACCAAGTCGGATTAAATCTTCGATGTGGTCGTCGTCCAGCATGTAGTACATCATCTTGCCTTCTTTGCGATAACGGACGAGACGCATGGTTTTCATAAGGCGGAGTTGGTGCGAGACGGCGGAGTCGGTGAGGCCGAGCATGGCCGCAATATCGCTGACGCATAACTCCTGGTGCGCAAGTGCGAGGCAGATCTTTAATCGCGTGACGTCCCCCAGGACTTTGAATGTCTCGCTCAACCCCAGCAACGTATCCGGGGCGTGGATCGCCTTGCGGGCAGCGGTGACGCTTTCTTTGTTCACAAAACTCATATTTCCTCCATAAAACGATTGAGCATGTGCTCAATTGTTCTAATTTAGGAATTGTCAGGACAAGTGTCAACCCCACCCCGTCCCTCCCCTTACTAAGGGGAGGGTGAGGGAGGGGTCGCCTGTGAGACTAAGGGGGACGCAAGACAGCTCGCCTGCTTGTTTCTTGTGGGGTGAATAAGTAGATTCGAAGGACCCTGAGTTCAAATGAACCTTTTTCTAATACCCGCTAGCCATGAGAATTTGAAGACAACCATACTCTTCAGTGTTCCTCTAGCTAGAGTGGAAGACGCGCTTCGTCGAGTGGGTAAACTTGAGCATGTCAAGTCATTCCTGAATGGGCGACAATCATTCTATTGCTGGGCAACTACCGAAGCCGACCGGGCTACGTTCGAGTCGATGAACAGAGGCGATCGTGTTCTATTCGCGGTCAATCAAACTCCAGCATTCCGCCATGCAGCCACAATTCTTGGAAAGATAGAGTCCGAAGAGATCGGAAACCTGCTCTGGCCAAACGTAAAGAGACTACCTTGGAATCTGATTTTCTTTGTTGGAGAAATCAAACACTTCAACGTCCCGAAGAAAATAGTATTAGGAGAGATCGGCTATTCACCTACCGATGCGGCGAATATTTCACGCGTCCAACAGATTCGAAGGGTTGCCGATGGATATTTGTTGAACATTATCGTCAAGTTCAAAACAATACCGAGCTTTCTGGGCTGGCTGTTGAATTATCAGAAGTGATGTACTATCTAATGTCGTGAAGTGTAATTGCGCCGGTGTGTAGATTAATAAAGAAAACAGTAACCTTAGCGGCGCAGTAAAGAGCAAATCATTCTACTCGACAGCTTAAGCCGCAATTTCGTAAGTGGCTCATGACTCGTCACCAATCTTAGGCAACTGAGGAGCTTTCGACAATGCCCATTCCAGATTTCCAAACGATCATGCTTCCGCTACTCCAAATTGCATCAGATGGTAATGAGCATTCAATCCAAGAAGCAAACCTGAAGCTGACGGAGGTTTTCAAACTCTCTGCTCAAGAGGCGAACCAACTTCTCCCCAGCGGAACGCAACCAGTTTTCTACAACAGAATCGGTTGGGCCCGAACATACCTGTCAAAGTCGAGATTACTCGACACACCGAGGCGTTCTTTTTTCAAGATCACAGACCGCGGCCGACAAGTCCTGGCACAAAATCCTTCAAGGGTTGACATGAGCTTTCTGGAGCAGTTCGAAGAGTACCGACAGTTCCGAGCCGCTAGACAAGAGGTTGCTCCCAAACCAGAAGTACCACCTCCAACCACAAATGGACAGACCCCAGAAGAAGTTTTGGAGGCGGCCTACCAAGACATCCGCGAAGAGTTGGCTGAGGAACTGCTAACACATGTAACGAGTGGCACTCCGGCGTTCTTTGAGCGACTTGTAGTCGAATTACTCGTCAAGATGGGCTACGGTGGGTCAAGAGCAGATGCCGCCCGCGCTGTTGGACAATCCGGAGATGAGGGAATCGATGGCATAATTGATGAGGATCGCCTTGGTCTTGACACCGTCTACGTTCAAGCAAAGAAATGGACCAACGGCACTGTGGGGCGACCCGAGATCCAGAGATTTGTAGGTGCCCTACAAGGGAAACGAGCCCGCAAAGGCATTTTCATCACCACCGCGACTTTCAGCAAAGAAGCTCGAGAGTATGTTGGTAACATCGATCCTAAGATCGTATTGATCGATGGTCAACGGCTTGTTGAGCTTATGATCGACTATGACCTTGGCGTTTCTCATCAAGCTACTTATCAAATCAAGACATTGGATTCAGATTACTTTGGCGGCGCTTAACAATATTCGATTGAACCCACCTAACCGCAAACACGCCACCACCAAGTCCGTCTTCCAGGAATACTCTACAACCTATTCTCCAGCGTATCAAACCGCTGCTTGCAGTAGGCATAGAGACGTGGAGATGTGCGGACACAGAGAACCATGAACGCCGCCCCGGCGATCAGATCGATCACATAGTGATACCGGTGATAGACCGTCGCAACAACGAGCAGCGTCCCCACCACGTAGATGAAATATTTCATCCGCACGTTGAACCGCGCGGCGAGGTACATCAGCACGAGGGTCATCATTGTGTGGCCGCTGGGGAAAACGTCGCGCTGCGTGCCCGCGATGGCAACCTCGTTGGAAACGCCCATCGGCACGGAGCCGCCGGCATTCACGAACCAGCGGAGGTACGGTGTAAGCCAGACGCCGGGGAGTTCCGTGTTGAGCATGGAGAAGTCGTGCAGGGTGAACCGCGGCCCGACGGCGGGAAGGAAAAAGTAGCCGAGGTAGGAAAGAAAGAACCCGTACACGCAGGTGAACATAAAGTAGTGGAAGAGATCGAGGTTGTGCCGGCGGTACAACTCGTAGCCGAGCACAAGGAAGAGCACGTAGAATAACGTGTACGCAATCTGCAGGATCTCCGTCAGGTACGGGTTGGCAAACTGCATCAGCCATTCCGTTGGGTTCACGCCAAACAACCACCGGTCGATGGCCATCAACACGTCATCGTAGTCACGCCCGCCGTGGATCGGCTTGATCATGTAGTAGAGTTCCTTGAACGAGAGGAACACCGCGGGGGGCACGTACCAATCGTGGACGATCCGGATCAGCTTCGAGCCGCAGGAATGCCGCCAATAGCCAAGTACGAGGATTGCCGCACTCACACCGCAGTTGATGAGGACAAGAACCCACCAGTTGGGAATGCGGGCGGCAAAAGCAAGATTGATGATGGAGAGTATCGTTGCGAACGCAATGATGAGAATATCGGCGGAGTGGAGATTGGAAGTGAGTTTCCGGAGAGTCATCATTGAATGTAGATCAGGCTCATGAAGCCGAAGTAGATAAGCAGTCCGAGCGCATCGTTGGTCGTTGTGATGAACGGACCGGTGGCAATTGCGGGATCGATGTTGAGTCGCTCCAGCAGGAACGGAATTGCTGCACCTACGATGGTGGCATTCATCACGACAACAAGCAGTGACACACTCACTGTCAGCCCGAAGCGTATGTCGCCTATCCAGAAATACGAAACCGCAAAGACCAGAATACTCAAGATGAACCCGTTGAGCAACGCCGTGCCCGACTCCCTCGCAATCCTTTTGCCGATCTGCGACAGACGAACGTCGCCCGTTGCGAGTCCACGCACAACAATCGCCGATGATTGAATGCCGGCATTCCCTCCCATCGCCATAATGATCGGGATGAAGAACGCCGCAGCTATGATGGTTTCGAGCGACGCCTGAAAACTCTGCAGCACCCACGCCGAGAGCATCTCACCGGCAAATCCCACCAACAACCAGGGGAGCCGGAGCTTCGAAGTTTGAAACACCGACGAGGAGGACTCCTCGCTTCCGGAAAGTCCGGCCATCTTCTCGATATCTTCGTTGGCCTCTTCCTGCACAACGTCCACGATGTCGTCCACCGTGATACGGCCAAGCACTTGCTGCTGCTCGTTCACCACCGGAACGGAAACGAGATCGTACTTCCTCATCAGGTTGGCGACTTCCTCCTGATCCATATCCACTTTTACGCTGATAACGGGCTCCATCACTTTGCCCATGCGCCGACCGGGGCCTTGCAAAACAATGCTGCTCACTGGAAGAAAACCAAGCAACACGTTGTTCTCATCAATCACGTAGATATTATCGAGCGACACACCGGTCTTCGCAAACTCCCGCACCTTGCGAATCGCCATCTTCACCGTATCCGTCTTCTTCACCGTCAGCACCTCGGTGGCCATGATACCGCCGGCGCTGTCTTCCGGGTAACGCATCAGGCGCTGGACGTTTGCGGCTTCGTCTGCTTCGATCGTGCCAAGCACCTTGTTGGCAACGTCGGTCTCAAGATCGGCGATGATGTCCGCTGCATCGTCGGATTCCAGTTCATTGACGATGCGCGTGATGCCTTCAGTGGACAGCGATGCGAGCAGCGGCTCGCGCGTGCTTTCATCAAGCTCGGTCAGCACTTCACTGGCAACTTCAGGGCTCAGCAAACCGAAAACGTAGCGCCGCTCGTGATCGTCGAGGTTCTCGATCATGTCTGCAATGTCAGCCGCGTGCAGGTCGGCAAGGATGTTCAGCAGCAACATTCGTCCGTCCGCCTTGATCAACTCGCGGATGTCGGTGAGGAGTTCCTCGTCAAGCTCGATGGTGCGGACACCACGTCTGGGCGGGAGTCTCTCTGCAATCGGATTATCTGGTTGTTGCGACATCGGGTCCTGTGGTGTAAATCTGATTGCTCAGTTCGACGAGTTCCTGAATCGTCAGGTCTTCGGGACGGCGTTGGAGGTCAACCGACAGCCCACCGGGCAGCGGCGTCTCTCCGAGAAAGTACATCAGCGAATTGCGGAGTGTCTTCCTTCTCTTGCCGAACACAGAGCGCACCATGCTACGAAAAAACTGCTCGTCCTGCAACGGGAAAGTGGGCAAAGGGTGCATTGTCAGCCGGACGACGGACGACATGACTTTGGGTTTGGGGAAGAATGCAGTCGGCGGGACATCAAACAACAGCTTCACGTCTGCAAAGAGCTGGCAGAAGACGGCAAGGATCCCGTAGTCCTTTGTGCGGCGTGGCGCGACGAGGCGACGGGCGACTTCCCGTTGCATCATGATGGTGAGATCAACAACATGCTCACGGTTATCAAGAACATGGAAGAGAATCGGAGAGGTGATGTTATACGGAATGTTGCCCGCAACCCGCAGCCGTTGACCTCGCGCAAGTGTGCTCAGATCAATCTCAAGAAAGTCCTGATGAACGATCTGAATTCCTGCTTCGGGGAACATCTCCTGCATCCGCGCCACGGCGCGCTGGTCGATGTCAACTATGGTGAATGACTTCACGCTTCCGGCGAGATACTTCGTCAGCACTCCTTCGCCGGGACCTATTTCCAGAAGGATGTCATCCGGTTGCGGATTGATTGCAGCGACGATCTTGCGTGCGATGTTTTCATCGCGCAGGAAGTTCTGGCCGAGAGATTTCTTGGGACGAAGGGATGGAGTCGCGTGCCGGACCACGCCCGTCATTCTTTCTTCTTGAATAGGCCTTTGAGAAGATCTTCCCCTTTTTTCTTGAGTTGATCCTCAAGCTTCTTCTTTTCCGCGTCGAGCTTCTGCTTTGCGATATCCTCAACGCGTTTGGTATCGAGGGCGACCTTCGGATTGTCCGTTGTACCGCTCACGCCGAAGTCGAGCCGTACTCTTCCGCTCTCATCTTTCAAGAACTTTGCCGCCTCACCCACAACTCCCGGGATCGAAACCTTTGCGGACGTTGCCTCGGACAGAAAGAGGGACAACTTGTAGTCCAGCGTACCATCCAATCCGTATGCCCCGTTCACAAGATAGTCAGCGCCGAGAGCGCTAATCTTCAGGTCCTTCAATAAGAGCTTCCCGTCGGCAACCGAGAAACTGTTGACCCAGTCTTTGAAATTGATGATCTCCATGTCGGGCAGCTTGAGCATGCTGGCAAGTTCCTGATTCACCTTCACCCCCGTGACCTTGCCTGATTCGATTTTCACATCGCCGGCACCGTTCAGGGCTTGCGGTACGAGTCCAAGCGTATCGTCCAATGCACCTTTGAGCGTAGTGTTCATGTTGAGTTTTCCGGAAAGCCGGTTACCGAATGAAGTGAACTTGCCGAGCAATTCATTCGCCTCAAGGCCTTTCATATCCAGAGCAAGATCGAAAACCGGCCGCTCCGGTTTCTGCATGTCCAGTGTTCCTTTCGAAGTCACCGAGCCGCCGAAAGTATTGCAGGTGAAGTTCTTCACGTTGATGATACCATTCGCGATACGCATCGTTGATCGGACATCCTTCAGCTCCATCTTCTCCATTGCGAGTGTACCGATCGTGGCGTTCACATCCATTTCCATATTCGGCAGTGGGAGGCCCCCCTGCTTCTTCTCGCCTGCCTCGGGTTTGGTTTGACCTGCCGGCTGATCTTCGCCCATGAGGTCCGCGGTGGCGATACGGTTGGAGGTGAGTGAAATGGTTGCGGTCGGCTTCGGGGACTTCTTCCCTTTCTCCGGTTCCATCATCAACGAGAGATAATTATTCACCCGGAACGCCAGCGCGAGATCCGAAGTGCCAAGTATCATGGAGAGTTTCTTCGATTCAAGAATCTGATTGTTGAAACTGAGTGTTCCATTCAGGTTCTGCACGGGATTCTTGCTTCCTGCAGACTTGACCGTGACGTTCTTGAAATCCATTGTGCCGTTGGACTTCATCGCTTCCGGATTACTTACTTTGCCTGCGATGTTCACTTGTGCTTTGAGCGCGCCGGAAAGCTCCGTCCCGGTTTCGAGCGGATAGTATTCCTTGACTTCTGCAAGATTAAGGTCGGCGAAGGCGGCGAGCGTAAGCGTAGGATCGTCAAAGTCCACCACCTGCATCTGGGCACGAACGGGATTTGTACCGAGCAGTGCGGAGAATTTCTTCACAACAAATTCCTGTTTCGCTTTCGAGCGTACGAAGTCGGCGGCAAGACTCACGTTGGTGACCGCTTTGGGGAGGCCGGGATATTGGATGCTCGCATCACCCACAAGGATAGAACCGGCAATGTCTGCCTTGGTCGAGTCGTTGACTGTTCCGGTAATGGCAACCGAAATCCGGGCGAGGCCATTCCCCTTCACCCCTTCTGCCTTTGACATGTACTCCTTCGGCATCAGCGAAAGGACATCAGCGATATTCACTTTGTCGGATTCCAGCTTGATATCCATCATGAACGTCTTCTTCAGATCCGAAACGCGTCCCGCCACATCGAGTTCGATCTCCTGAACTTTCGCCTTGCCATCCGTCAAGACAAGCACGTCGCGGTCGGGACGGTAGGAAATATCCTGTATGAGTGCGAGCTTCAATCCGGAAACAAACGGACTACCAATTGATCCATAGCTGAAGTTCTGCACATCCGACTCCACATGCATGCGCAACTCACCGACAACAGGAAGCACCTCTCCCTGCAATTTCATGTTCATTCCATCAAGAGTCGTTGCGGAATTTCCCTGCCGGTCGGTGTACTCCAACCTGCCGTTCACGATCTCCATGTTCGAGAACAGCATGCTTGCATCCCGTTCAACGCTCACCTTCACTTCTGAACTCCCGGCGGTGTCAGCAGGTGTACTGAAATCATAGTTCGTCAGTCCCTGTTCGTTCACTTCAATCAAGAGTTGCGGATGCTCCAAAAGCATTGTGGTAACTTCGAGGCTGCTCTTGAGCAACGCCATCAATCTGATATTGAGAACGAGACGGTCGAGCGAAAGAAATGGTCGTGAAGAAAAGCCGTCCCCGGAGCGGTTGGCGATCACCAGACTGTCCATTTCCAGGGCGAACCCCGTAAAGATGGAGAGACTGATGCTGTGAAGAGACACGTCGCGACCGGTTCCTTCTTCCAGGGCCGGAACCACGATTGACTTCAGGCGTTCGTTGGTGAAATAGAGTTTCAGCGCGACGCCTGCGCCGACAATCAGAATCACGGGAATGGAGAGGACGATGATCCAGATTCTTGCTTTGCGGGAGAGAGCCATGGTGCGTCCGGGCAAATGTGAATTTGAAATGCGGAGTTCAGAACAGCGAACTGTGCTCAACACGAGATAACTCAGCGTTAATATAGACAAGCGGTGCGCGAGAGTCAACGAAATGGTACGTGTTCTTCGCGAATCTGTCCATTGAAATTGCATTCCTCCGTGGCTATATTGGAACCCACCGCTATGATTGCTGTCTCCATACTTACCCACCGGGGAGTTAACATTGTCTGGAAACTCCTCGTCATTCTCCTCCTGCCGGCAATGCCGGCAATCGGTCAAACCGTTCCGCCGAAGTTTGAGCACATCACCCCCGCCGAAGGGCTTTCCAACGAGCGCGTATATTCGATTGCGCAAACGCCGGACGGAGCAATTTGGGTTGGCACCTATCACGGTCTCAACCGGTACGACGGATACTCCATCACTTCCTTCACCACACAGTTGTATGATGACCCGGCAATCCCGCTGAAGATTGTCAATCGCATCGCCGCGGATACGAAAGGAAATCTCTGGATCCTCTCCCGTAACAGATTTCTCCGGTTCGGTCTTGCCTCGCAGCGGTTTGAAGTGATACAGCATGACACATCCGGCCTGTTTGATGAAAGTGCAATCTACTATCGCGGACTGGCGATAGACTCGAGCGGACAGATCTGGATCGGGGCAATCAACCGGTTACAACGCTTCAATCCCGTTGATTCGACATTTGTTTCATACGCTGCTGATTCCTCCGATCCGCGTGCGTTGAACACCAATCGCATTATGGACGTAACTGTTGACCGTGAAGGTAACGTATGGGTTCTCGCTCAAGGGAACGGGGGCGAACTGTATCGCTATGATGCGCCATCACAGTCGTTTGAAGAATACCCGATCTCTTATACACCAAGGACTGTCGCGGAGCGCGCACTGCTTGCCGACAGGCGCGGGAAGATCTGGATTGTCGGATCCCCGGATGGCGTGATCGAGTTTGACCCGGTAACACGCGCTTCCGGCATTCACAGCATCCCAATGAGAAACGGGACATCGCATGCGATTTCCCTGTTCGAGGACAGACACGGCCGAATCTGTATCGGCGGATGGGCGGGATTTCACATCTACGACCCCTTCACCGGGCGATTGAATTCATACTATGAGAACAAATCTGACCCGCTTGCATTGCAGATTGACATGATCTCATCGGTGTTCGAGGATCGCTCAGGCAACCTCTGGCTTGGGGTGTGGGGCGGGGGCGTTGATGTGATAAAAGAGAAACAGAAACAGTTCGGTCACTTCGGCGTGTCAGAGAAACCCGGTGACGCTTCGGAATGGGTGACTGCAATTTCCGGCGATACCACGGGGACGGTGTGGTTGGGTACCGGCCGCGGCTTGTTTCGCTTCGAGTGGGAAACGAAACAGCTCCAACGGTTCCTGTTCTACACCGATGACCAAACACTCCGTTATGGCAAGAACCACGTGGTCGACGTCCTGCAACGGGATGACGGCATGGTTTGGGTGAGCACATTTCAGGGGGGACTTGCCCTGCTGGACCCTCGCGCGGGAACATCAAGGATGTTTCTCAACAATCCGGAGAATCCCAATTCCATCAGCGATAATTTCGTCCAGCATTTGATGATCGACAGCGATGGCGATTTGTGGATCGCGGGAAGGTCGCAGGGATTGAACCTGCTGAAGAAAGGTGCATCCGCGTTCATTCGCTTCCAGCATGTGGAAGGCGACACAACAACAATATCCACCAACCGGGTCTGGCGAGCATATCAGGATCGCCGCGGGAGAATCTGGGTCTTGTTGCAGGGCGCAGGCGCGTCACTCAGCCTGCTGGACAAGAACACCGGACGTTTCACCAGGATGCTGTATGACAAACAGCATCCGCAATCATCCCGGTTTCAGTTCCGCCACATCCACGAGGAACCGGACGGAACATTCTGGCTCGGCGGCGAAGATAACGGCCTTGTTCATTTCGATCCCGCAACGGGAGCGTATGAGCAATTCACAGAGCGCGAAGGTTTGCCCTATGCATATATGGGGGGCTTTCTTCATGATGGAAGGAACTCGATCTTTTTTGTGTCTCCAAAAGGGCTATCGCAGTTTTCGATTTCAGAAAAGGAGTTCCGCACGTTCCAGTATGGCATAGACATCCGCGAGCGGAGCTATTCCACCGGCGCGTTTTACCGGGCATCCAACGGCTTCATGTATTTCGGCGGAAGGAACGGCGTGACGTACTTTCATCCGGACAGTATCCGTTTCAATTCCACCCCACCGGAAACCCGCATTGTGGACTTCCAGGTATTTGGCAAGTCGTTGCAGCTGCCGGAACATATTTCCATGCTTGAGAAAGTCGAGCTGTCTTATGACGAGAATTACTTCTCCTTCGGGTTTGTTGGCCTCGATTATACCGACCCACCAAAGAACCAGTTTGCCTACATGATGGAAGGCTTTGACCGCACCTGGGTACAGTCGGGTACGCATCGATATGCGTCCTATACACATCTCAATCCCGGGACGTATACATTCAGGGTGAAGTCATCGAACAACGACGGCGTATGGGATCAGCGGGGTCAAGCGATCACCGTAATCGTGCAACCCGCCTGGTGGCAAACATGGTGGTTTCGTTTGCTGGCAGTTCTCACCGTGGCCGCGGCCCTCTATACTTTCTACAGGTACCGCCTCAACAGAGCATTGGACATCGAACGCACACGAACGACAATCGCAACCGACCTGCACGACGACATTGGCACGACCCTGACAAGTATTGCCCTCTTCAGCGACCTTGCGAAGGCAGATATTCATTCCAATACCCGGCAGGCCATCGAGCGCCTCGACCGCATTGCATCGTCATCCCGGCTCCTGCTCGATCAGATGAACGACATCGTCTGGTCGGTGAAACCGCAAAATGATTCTCTGCAGAATGCGATCCTCCGGATGACTGATGTCGCGGCTACGCTCTTTGAGGCAAAGGGAATTGAACATACCATCTCCCTTCCCGAAAAGATTGACGACGTTACACTTTCCATGCAGCAGCGGCGAAATATTTTGCTGATCTACAAGGAGATGCTCAATAATGTCGTCAAGCACTCCGGGGCAACCAGTGTCAATATCGAGATCGCAACGGATGGACGAGTGAAGGGCGTTGGCGGGATCCGCGTTTCGGTGAAGGATAACGGAACCGGTTTTGAAATGGGACGAACGCCGGGCGGGAACGGTTTGAAGAATATGCAGATGCGCGCGGCGGCAATTGGCGGAAAGCTTGAAATCCGATCAGCCCCGGCCCGGGGGACGCATGCCGAACTCATCGCCTCGATCAAATCACATAAATAGGTGATGGATTTCGATGATGAACTTCCCGATGTTCAAATGAACCTCGGGAGAAGACACGATGTATTATGATCAAGGATATCAGACCGTTGAAACAGTGTACCAGCAAATGACGATCTCGGTTGGAGTTGTCGAGGACAACGATGCGATCAGGGAGGGCATTGTTGCCGTGTTGAACGGCGCAAGCGGCTATTCCTGCAAACATGTCTATGAGTCGTGCGAGCGCGCCATTGCAGACAGACATTCGCCACCGGACGTGATGTTGATGGATATTCATCTCGGGGACGGTATGATGAGCGGCATTGAAGGTGTACGCCGGCTAAAGATGCTGCATCCCGACATGAACATCCTGATGCTGACCGTGTACGAAGAGAACGAAAAGATCTTTGATTCACTCTGTGCCGGAGCTTCCGGCTATCTGTTGAAGAAGACCCCGCCTGCGCGCATACTGGAGGCAATTGGAGAAGTACATTCCGGCGGAGCCCCCATGAGCGCGAGCATCGCACGCAAAGTGCTCGATCTGTTCAAGACTGTTGCCCCACCTCCTCTACCGGAAGTTAATCTCACTGCACGCGAGCGGGAGATTCTCGAGCACCTCGTCCGCGGATCAAGCTACAAGATAATCGCCGGAAACCTCTTCATCAGTCTGGACACGGTGGGAAGCCACGTCCGGCATATCTACGAAAAACTCCACGTTCATTCCAAATCCGAGGCCGTTGCCAAGGCGCTGAAACATCGCTTGGTGTGAGTCCTAGGCTGCCTTCGTCTGTGCGCCTTCCGCTTTTCATGTTCCCTTTTCGCATTCATCCATCCATTCCAATACCTCCATTTCTCCGCTACTACTTTCCTCTCGACCTTTGTTTTGACAACTCTATAAACTCTATGAACCGCCTTCCCCTCTCAACTCCACTCTCCGCCTTCCGCTTTTCACATTCCGCTTTCCGCTCCCAATCCCAATCCACAATCTACAATCCAAAATCGTCAATTTCAGAATCACCTGAATTGGTGATACCGCCTGATCCCTGTCCCGTTTATCTTGCGTCCAGAGTCAAACTACCTTTCACCTCAAGAGCAAACGAACACCACACACCCTTCATCATCTGGAGTCCACCATGAAGAAGAGTCTAGCCCTCGCTGTTGTTGTCCTTTTCAGCATGCCTGGCATAGCACAGCATAGCACTGGAATTCTCCCAGGCAAGCGACCGGGCACGGGGAATCTGTCCAGGCCCTTCACACTGCCACAAACCTTCAATACTTCAACACCCAACAACTCGCTTGGAGGCGGCGGTGGTGAGCTACCCGATGCACTTCGTGCAATCACTTTTGTCGGGGCAAATGGATCTGGGACAGTAGTTGCAGGTGAAGGGAATGTAAACGGGGACGGCTTTGATGACTTGATTGTAGCCAACTTATTCGATGACGCTGCGGGTACCAATTCAGGGAAGGTGGAAATCTTTTTCGGGGGGAGTGTGATCAATACTGTACCGGACATAGTTATTACAGGTGATACTGCCGGGGCAGGTCTTGGGATCTCTGCAGAGTTTGCGGGTGATGTCAACGGTGATGGTTTTGGTGATGTTATCGTTGGAGCGGTTCGCTTGACAGATAACGACATGGGAAGAGTATTCATTTACTTTGGTGGACCTGTGATGGATTCCTCACCGGATGTTGTGCTTACATCTCCGGAGTTTGAGGGATTCGGCGCCAGGGTTGCTGGCGCCGGCGACGTAAACGGTGACAGCTTTGCGGATGTGATTGTCGGTTTTGGTACCGATTCACCAACAGGAAATGTTGCTCAGCTGTACTTGGGTGGCTCCAGTATGGATGGAACAGTTGACGTAAGCATACCCGGCATCGTTAGAGACCCGTCAGTGGTTGCTGCTGCTGGAGATATCAACGGGGATGGCTTTGGGGATGTTATCGTTGGCTTAAGCGATTACTCAGGTGGTCTCCACACTGCATTGATTTGTTACGGGGGCGCGGTGATGGATGGCAACCCCGATGTGACACTGACCGATCCGGGTGTCACTTTTGCAAGCGGTTTTGGAAGCTACATTGCATCCAGTGACTGGAATGGTGATGGGTATTCTGACTTGGCGCTCGGAACCAGGGGCCCAAGTCTTTACTTTTACTATGGAGGCCCGACAATTGACAACACCCCTGACCTTACACTCCCTATTTATGGGTATCAGATGGCAGTGGTTGGTGACATTAATGGAGATGGATTTGAGGACTTGTTGGTTGGCAACCCTGAACTCCCCTCCCCAACCGGAGGAATTGGGGCAGGGCGCGCGTTCCTATATTTGTGTGGCCCCGTAGTAGATGCGTTTCCTGATCAAGTATTTGTTGGTGAAACGGGGATGAGACTCGGACGGAGCGTTGCAGGAGCCGGGGATGTGAACGGAGACGGATACCCGGACGTTCTTATCGGGGCTCCGCACGATTTTGGGCTCCCCCCCGACACGCCCGGCAAGGCGTTTCTATACCTAAGTTCCTTGACCGGGACTGACATTGCGGATGGATTCTTCACTGGTGAGTCAGCGGGGGATTACTTTGGCTTGTCTGTGGCAAGTGCGGGGGATGTAAACGGCGACGGGTATTATGATGTGATCGTAGGAGCCCCGTCCAATGATGCTGCCGGTGCCGATGCCGGTCGTGCATACATTTATTTTTCCGGCTCGGGAATGGACGACGATCCGAACGTCGTGCTTAACGGAATGGCCGCAGGCGACAGATTCGGCTGGTCGGTATCAAGCGCGGGGGACGTGAACAACGACGGGTACGATGACGTTATTGTCGGAGCCCCATACAGTGGTGCGCAGTATCCGGAGGCGGGCATGGCGATGATCTTCTATGGCGGCGAGGACATGGATTCCGTGGCTGACAAGGTTTTTATTGGGACGTTTCCGTTTGACCACTTTGGGAAATCCGTTGCCTGGGCGGGGGACGTCAACGGTGATGGTTTTGCAGATGTTCTTGTTGGAGCGCCAGACACCGACTTCCCTGAGTCGGATGGGGGATCGGCATTTCTGTACCATGGGGCTACAGACATGTCCTTCGGGCCCGCGCTTGTGTTCACTGGAGTAGTTGCAGGGGACGCGCTTGGACAATCCGTCTCACGCGCAGGAGATGTGAACAGGGACGGATATGACGACGTCATTGTGGGGGTGCCATTTAATGACGGCGGCGGGACAAATGCGGGGCAGGCATATATCTACATGGGCGGGCCATTCATGGATGACGATGTGGATGTGACTATCACCGGCGCAGCCACCGATGACAACCTGGGGTATTCGGTCTCCACTGCTGGTGATGTGAACGGTGATCATTTCGACGATGTGATTGTCGGCTCTTATAGAAATGACGCCGGAGGAATGGATGCAGGTCGTGCTGGCGTGTACTACGGAGGTATTGCCATGGACGCAACCGCGGACGTGACATTTACCGGAACCGGAGCTTCCGATCTGTTCGGTGGTTCTGTTTCATCGGCGGGAGATGTCAACCGCGATGGGTTCGTGGATGTGATCATCGGTGCATTGGGTGTTGACGCGATGGGTGCCAACCGCGGGAGGGCGTATGTGTATTTCGGCGGATGGTCCATGGATGCGGTCGTGGATATTATTTTGGATGGTGAGGCACCCGGAGATTACTTCGGATGCTCAGTAGCATGGGCGGGAGATGTCAATGCAGACGGGGCCGTGGACATCATAGTCGGGGCTTTCGCGAACGATGCGGGAGGAACGGATGCAGGCAGGGCGTACTTGTACACGTCATCGGCACCGCCGGTGATACCTCGCATCACCGCAGTGCGTGACATTCCGTTTGATCAGGGTGGCAGGGTCGGCGTCCAATGGATGCGAAGCGCCTACGATGAAATTGGGATCAACCGTGTGACAGAGTACCTTGTGCAACGAAGCAACCCGCCGGGGGCCAACGGGTACGCGTGGGAAACGATGGCTGTTGTGCAGGCATCTCATGAGCCCCAGTATGCGTACAGCGCCCAAACACCGAGTGACTCAATGATGAACAACAGCGGTACATACCACTTCCGCGTGACCGCACGGACCCAAAATCCAAACGAGTACTGGCGTTCAAACATTGTGAGCGGTCACAGTGTGGATAATCTGGCGCCGGAAGCGATCCCCAACCTGAATGTCGAGGTATTGACGGAAAATGTCGTACGCCTCAACTGGCCGTTGAACAGGTCTGACGCGGATTTGAGCACGTACGTTGTGTACCGTTCGACAACCAGCGGGTTCGTTCCTTCAGCATTCAACATGATCGGAACAACCGTTGATACGACATTCATCGACAGCTCGCCGCCGATTATTCAGACTGCATTTTACAGGGTGAGGGCTCGTGACATTCACGGAAACGAAGGTGGCCCATCGCCCGAGGCTTCAAATGGTACTCTCATAAATCAGCAGTACAGCGTGAATGCAAACTGGAATCTTGTCTCTGTTCCCATGAGTGTCTCAGACTACACGAAGACATCTCTCTTTCCAACGGCAACATCCGATGCATTTTCCTACACAGGCTCCTATGTTTCGCAATCAGCGTTGCAGAACGGCCCGGGCTATTGGTTGAAGTTCCCGTCCTCCCAAACAATTGATATGGTGGGATACTCCCGGTCAACCGAATCTATTCCAGTAACACAAGGGTGGAACCTCGTCGGTTCGATCACTGACCCCGTGCCGGTTGAAACGATTACGTCCTCCCCTCCCGGTATCGTTACTTCACAGTTCCACGGATTCGTTGCCGGTACGGGTTATGCAGCCGCCACAACAATAGCACCCGGCAAAGCGTATTGGGTGAAACTAAACCAGACTGGGTTTCTGATACTTTCCTCGTCGGGTTCTGAAGAAGCGAACCGTATTCGAATCATTCCGACGTCGGAGCAACCTCCTCCTTCGCCAGATACGGAAAACTCAAATCCCAATCCACAAATCCCGACGGTGTTCACGCTTGAACGGAACTATCCCAATCCATTCAACCCGTCAACAACAATCAAGTTTGGGATCCCGGTTGATGCGGAGGTACAGCTTGCGGTCTTTGATATTCTTGGCAGAAAGGTCGCCGATGTGATAAACGGGCGACTGAATGCGGGATATCATCAGGTG
>CAZIHJ010000040.1:0-2280 GCA_964538485.1 uncultured Chitinophagales bacterium
CCAGTCCAAAGACATCAAGAACAGCAAAGACCACCCGTTATTTCCCACGCGTATGCCGGGATATTTTATCAGCAGCTACAGCGAGGTCGCGTTTGATGGATACAAGTTCCCGGTTGGTCCGTCAAAGACAGAGTACGTTGAAGGCCGAAAGGTGGCGTTGACGTACTATATAAAATCCGGTGAGCAACGGTCCAGCAGGATCGAAGTCGAGCGCAATTACAAGAGTGCCTTTGAAAAAATCGGCGGCACGGTTGTCTATGAAGGCAAGAAGAGCTTCACAATGAAGAAGGTGAAGGATGGGGCTGAAATCTGGGTTGAACTGACGCCGATTGCCGACAAATCCGGTTGTCAACGGTACACTTTGACCATCCTTGAAAAGGGAGAGATGAAGCAGGTTATTACTGCCTCCGATATGCTTGCAGCGCTAACCAAAGATGGCTTCATCGCTCTTGATATTCACTTCGATACCGGCAAAGCAACCATCAAGCTGGACTCACGACCCATCATTGATCAGATTGTTGCACTGATGAAGGCGAATGCTGATTTGAAAATCAGTGTGGAAGGTCATACGGACAACGTAGGGGATGCCGAGTCAAACAAGAAGCTCTCCGATGAACGCGCTGCTTCCGTTGTTGCTGCAATTGTTGAACAAGGGATCGACGGTTCAAGACTCTCATCGGTGGGGCATGGACTGGAGAAGCCGGTTGGGGATAACAGAACAGAAGAAGGACGTGCAAAGAACCGTCGTGTAGAGTTGGTGAAAAAATGAGCCTCATCCTGGTTGTTTTACCACAGAGATACGGAGAACACGGAGGGACACAGAGGACCAACGGAGTAAGGAGTTCTGGCACTTAATTATCATGCTCTGTGAGTCTCTGTTTCTCTGCGCCTCTGTGGTGAGGCGCTGGACTCAGAAAATTTTTCCCGGATTCAATATCCCTTTCGGGTCAAACGTTCTCTTGATTTCCTTCATCAAATTGAGCTCGGCTTCTGAGAGGGCAATTGGGAGATAAGACTTCTGCGACCAGCCGATGCCATGCTCGCCGGAGATTGTGCCTCCGAGTGATACTGTAAGCTGGAATATCTCGCGGATCGCGGTGTCGATGTGTTTCTCCCAGACTTCATCAGAGAGTTTATCTTTCAGAATATTCACGTGGACATTGCCATCACCGGCGTGGCCGTAGCAGATGGACGTGATGCCATACTTCCCGCAAATCTCTTTCACGCCCCGCACCAATTGAGGAAGGTTCGCTCTTGGCACCACAGTGTCTTCCTCCTTGTACACCGAGATTGATTTCACTGCCTCACCCATGCTACGCCTCAATGCCCACACATCCGCCACCTTCTGTTTATCCTCTGCAAGTAAAACATCCAGCGGGCGGTAGCGCTCCACTACTCCGGCAATGATTTCAATATCCTTGTTCAGACTCTCTTCGTAGTTGCCATCGACTTCGATCAACAATTGCGCTTCTGCCTCGCCGTTCGGGAATTTCTTTCCCAGTCGTTCTTCCGCTGCCTTCACCGCCGACTTCTCCATAAACTCCAGCGCCGATGGTGTGATTCCCTCCTGAAAAATACTCGCCACTGCAGATGCAGCGTCATCAATTGAACTAAAAGCAACAAGCAGCACCTTCCGCATCTTCGGCAATGGAATCAACCGGAAGATAATCTTGGTGATGACGGCAAGTGTTCCCTCACTGCCGATGATGAGCTGCGTGAGATTGTACCCTGTGACGTTCTTCAACACCCGTCCGCCGGTGTTGATGATCTCACCCGACGGAAGAACGGCCTCAATGCCCAAGACGTAATCCTTGGTAACGCCGTACTTCACGGCTCTCGGTCCGCCTGCACACTCTGCAAGATTGCCGCCAAGGTGACAACTACCCCGTGATGCCGGATCGGGAGGATAAAACAATCCCCGACTCTCCAATTCCTCCTGAAACTTCTGTGTGATAACCCCCGGCTCGACGATGGCCTGATAATTCTTCTCATCAATCTCAATGATGCGCTTGAATTTCTCCATGGAAAGACAAATGCCGCCATGAACAGGAAGCGCTCCACCTGAAAGTCCTGTTCCTCCGCCCCGTGGAGTGACGGGGATGCCGTGTTCATTGGCCAACTTCAAAACTGCCGAAACCTGTTCGGTCGTAGTCGGCTTCACAACCACTTCCGGCGGGAACGAGAAATCCTCGGTCTCATCCTGACCATAAAGGGACAGGGACTCTGTGTCTGTAGAAAGATTCTCTTCTCCCACAATTCCGGCAAGATTCTTAATGTGTG
>CAZIHJ010000040.1:2380-11214 GCA_964538485.1 uncultured Chitinophagales bacterium
GCGGCGGCACAGTTTCCCTCCCAGAATCCCGTCATCCAATCCATTGTCGATAGCATCTCGTCCGAGCGCATCTTCTCGAATCTTCAAACGCTGGTTGGTTTCAATACCCGGCAAACCAATTCCGACACGTCCTCCACATCAGCAGGAATTGGAGCTGCGCGCAGGTGGATCTTTGACCAGTTCCAGCAATATGCAGCCGACCCGGCCACCGTTGCGCTTCAACCCGGGTATTTCACATTCAATGCCACAGCATGCGGAGCGACGGGTGAGCATAGGAACGTGCTTGCAACGATCCCGGGAGCGAGCACTCCGCTGCGCAATTTTCTGGTGATGGGACACCTCGATAGCCGGAACATTCTCAACTGCGACAACACCGGCTATGCGCCGGGCGCAAATGACGACTGTAGCGGCACATCAGTAGCGATTGAATTGGCGCGTGTGATGAGCAAGTTTACGCTGGAGTCCTCGGTCATCCTGATGGCTGTGACGGGTGAGGAGCAGGGACTGCTGGGCAGCACCGCATTTGCAAACACCGCGGTGCAACAAGGGATGCGGATTGATGGAGTTCTGACGAATGACGTTGTCGGGAATGTGGAAGGATGTGCAATTCCATCATGTCCACCGGGCGAACCCGTTATTATCGACAGCACGTCTGTCCGGCATTTCGCCGGCCCGCCGGACACGATTGCCTCGCGTCAGCTTGCGCGTTATATGAAGCTGCAGGGGTTGCGGTATCTACCGGGGTTCACGGTGAATCTCATCAGAGCACTGGATAGACCGGGTCGGGGAGGAGATCATATTCCATTTTACAATAATGGATTTTCTTCAGTGCGATTTACCGAGGCAAATGAGATGGGAGATGGGACCGGAGCGAACGGGCGGCAGCATAATGTGTTTGACACGATCTCAACGTTCAACACACACAAAGGGTACATGGGGAATATCGCACGATTGACTGCTGCAGGTTTTGCCAGTCTCGCTCTTGCACCCACCACGCCTCATGCACCGCAAGCAACGGATATTGGGGACGGGCATAGTGTACGCCTCAACTGGACGCCGAACACGGAGCCCGATCTGGCGGGATACAGAATTGCCGTGCGACATCCCGACAGTGCGTTTTATTACCTTCCACTAACGGATGCCCTGAATGTGACAGAATTTACTCTCGGAGGATTGGTTGACAGTCAACGGGTTTACATAAGTATTTCTGCGTATGATCTCTCCGGTAATGAGAGCATATTCTCTCCGGAGATCGCTTTTATTCCACTCTCGCGACCCCGCGCGCCCGTGGGTGTCTCTTCCACTTCAACTGCAGCTGCTGTTCATCTTGAGTGGCAGGAAAACCCGGAGCTGGATATTCTGCAATATCGGATCTACCGTGGCTTCTCCCGTACTTCAGGGTTTGTTCTTATCGATTCCGTCAGCGCTCCGACAACATCGTTCACCGATGTCACATTGCCGCTTCATACATTGGTTTTTTATCAGGTACGCGCGTGTGATGATGAAGGGAATGAAAGCCCCGCATCCGTGACAGTGGCAGGCCGGCTGGTCTCTCATGACAGCGGTATCCTGGTGGTTGATGGAACGCGTGACGGCACCGGCAGCGCGCTGTCTCCGACTGATGCCATGGTGGACGACCAGTATACATTTCTGCTTGATGGATTTACCATTGGAGCCGGGTGGGATGTTGCCGACAGCGTTGCCACGGGAATCGGTATTTCGGACGCCGAAATGTCGGCGTACCGAACCGTCGTGTGGCATACAGATGTTCGTGGCGGAATACCGGTCTACCAGGATACTGCAGCTCTCAGGAAATATCTTCAGCAGGGAGGAAATCTCTTTCTCAGTGGCTGGCGCCTCTCATCGGCATTGAAGGCAGGCCACACAACCGGAAAAGGCATATATCCGGCGGGGTCGTTTGTGCCTTTGCATTTGAAAGTCGATTCGACGATCACCGGTGGATTAATTCTTCAGGATTTTGTTTCGGCCACGGCCCAAATGCCGAACTACCCGAATATCAGAGTGGACAGTGTGAGATTTTCCGGGGCACTTCAGAACACGGATGCGGTTCTCCTGCCGTTCGCAGAACCCGGCGTGGATGCACTCTACACACACCACGGGGTTTCAGGTACTTCCCAATTGGAAGGGAAGCCGATTGCATGGCGATATCTGGGGAGTGATTTCAAGGTAACTGTGTTCGATATGCCATTATATTTTATGGATCCTGTCCCGGCCAGGTCGGCCCTTCGACTGGCACTTGAGGAGATGGGAGAGGTGACCTCCGTTGAATCCAGAATCTCCGTCAACGCTCCCTCCCGGTTCGCACTATACCAGAACTTTCCGAATCCATTCAACCCACTCACGGAAATCAGATTCGAACTCCCATATTCAAGTCATGTTACCCTTATTGTGTATAACACCCTTGGCAAAGAGATCCGATCAATTACCAGGCAGGCGCTTATGCCGGGCTCACATGTCGTCACATGGGATGGTAGAAACAATAGTGGCGAAACTTCTGCGAGCGGGGTGTACTATTGCCGCATGACTGCGACCGGTCTGACAGGAGAGAACCCGCGGTTCAATCAGGTACGGAAGATGATCTTCTTGAAGTAGAGGAGAACCGCCAGATTTGCCAAACTTGTGACAATATCCTATCGCACAAGCAGCATCTTCTTCGTTAATGTCGTGGCACCAGTCGTGAGTCTGTACAAATACACTCCGCTCGGCTGTCCGCTTGCATCCCATTCAACGGAATGGTTTCCGGGTTCCTTGACTTCATTCACCAATGTTGTTATCTCTCGCCCAAGCACATCAAAAACCCTGAGTGTCACCCAATTGCTCATTGTCGGAGACCCGCCGTGATTCATCTTTTGGCGGGCTTGTTGAAAATTGATAGTTGTTTTCGGATTAAACGGGTTTGGGTAGTTCTGATGGAGTGCGATCTCGTCCGGCACGTGTTGCGAGTGCTCGACAGAAGAGACAGGGGTAATACTTCGATACAGGCCATGAGATCGGGTTCCGACAAAAACATATCCATTCGGGCCACCTTTGATCACTGTTACCTCCGCGTCGCCCAGACCCTCGGTGCGATCCATCCAACTCACACCTTCATCCTCTGATTTGAATACTCTCCCTTGTCCCACGCCGGCATATATTCCGCCAGCGACGTCGGTGCCAAGGCAAACCCGATCTTCAAAGCTGCTGAATGTCCAGGTCGTTCCAAGGTTTGATGTGCGAAATATCCGTGCGGCAGGGTCGAACAACTCAGTGCCTGCAAGAATCGTGTATGCTGAGGTCAGGATTGCTGTCCGGATCGGAAATCCAAATTGTCCGATATAGTACCACACATTTCCCTGGTTCGATGAACGATACATTCCGGCAGTTGATGTGCCGGCAATAATCAAACCACTCGGAGCCAGGTCCACAGCGGAGACCGAGGTGTTGTTAAACGCAGGTGAACCTGTCCACGTGAGGCCGGTGTTCAGTGATGTGTAGAGTCCCGAATTGGTTGCGACAAAAATATGCCGGTAGGTGAGAAGGGCGATGGATCTGATTGAAAGACCCGGAAGGACGTTCTCCCAGGTGTTGCCATAGTTTTCGGACAAATACACGCCGCTACTGGGCGTTCCCAGGAAAATGAGTCCGTATCGGGTCACTGCGATACTCGAGACAGGAGGCGTGACAAGGGAGTCCCAGCTAGCGCCATTATCAGTCGACCGATACACGCGACCGTCGGGGTTTCCCGATTCGGCGACGCCCACAAAGACATTCCCCGCGTCATCGAACGTCATGGCAGTGATTCCGGTGGCAGTCAGGCCAGTGTGCGTCCAGTATGTCCCTTGCGCTTTCGTTGCATATGAAAACGCAACAAGCATAGAACACACGCAAAGAAGAGTCCTGACTGCTTTCCGTTTGGTTATCATTTCGAGTTGCTTCCCGTTTTGCTTGTAGAACTATTTCACCAGAAGGGCTTTCTTCGTTGTCACGCTCGGGCCGGCACTCAGACGGTAGAAATACATGCCGCTCGGCTGTCCGCTCGCATCCCACTCCACGGAGTGTGCTCCGGGTTCCTTGACTTCATTCACCAGTGTTGCCACTTCTCTCCCCAATACATCAAAAACCTTGAGCGTTACCCAATTGTTTGTTGATTGTTGGTAGTTGATAATTGTTTTCGGATTGAACGGGTTGGGGTAGTTTTGGAGGAGTCTGAATCCCTTAGGTGACTTATCAGGTGTAACGTCTTGAGGTAAAGGATACGGACCGTACCGAATCAGGCGAAGGGTTGAGAAGGCCGGACTTTGAATGGTGAGTGAATCAGTTACATGCATTCTCGCGACGAACACGATTCCACCAAACTCATCTATGAGTAAGGCGCTGTCACACATTGAGACAATTGCAGATACCAACCACCGGAAAGTGAATGGGAACCCGGCATCACCCGACTGGAATTTTACGATATGTGTGTCTGCTATGCTTGTTGCACGGTAGTCCTCCAGCAAACCCTGGTGTCCGGGCGGCGGCCCCCAGGGAGTCCGCCAGACGAACCTTGTATCAAACACGCCCGCGGGTGGTATTGGCGGCAACTCGATTTCACACAAATGGGAGTCAATATCGCTGGTGGCGGTTGGGTCATGTCCGAACCACAACGTATCACTGCCACTTCCTGCATCGGATACGATTACAAATGCACGACTTTGCGGAGGGTTGCATTGGGCACGCAACATCCCGTTCATCACGATGAGTGAGAAAACAAGGAACACGCATTGACGATAGTTGAGAAATTCCATTCCTCGTTCTCGCCTTGAAAATTGGGTACTGAATATCAGGAAGAGGGGTGATTTTCTATCGCAAACCTACGGCTTTTGGAGAAGAAAAGAAAGATGGCAATCAGCACCACACCCACATTCTCAAACACTTTTGTCCAGCCGATTCTGCCCACCGAAGGATCCTGGGTAAAACACCCGCAAGATATGTCGAGTCCGCGAATAAGACCCGAAATCACACCGAGCGTGAAGATCAGCAGCATAGCAAAGCAGAGAAGCGAATTGACTTTCACCCTTACGCCAAAGAGCAAACCAAATGCACAGATTAGCTCGAGCCACGGAAGGATTGTGGCAACAACCATTGTGAACGGGTGGGAGATGATCTTGTAGTTCTGGATAGAGACTGCAAATGCCGCGGGATCGGCTATCTTGTCAATACTGGCGACAAGAAAGACCATACCGAGCACTACACGAGCGGCAAGGACCAGAGAGTCGTTTTCTAGAAGAGACTTCATGTACGCACTTTCAAATCTCAAATCACAAGATCCAAACAAAACTCAAATTCCAAATCCCAAACAAGCACCAAATGTCAAAACACAAATAACAAACAAAGCCCAATCTCAATACTCCATTAATCCAACAATCCATTTATTCCGGTTTCTCCACCGGCAGACCCCTTGCTTGCCATTCTTTCCATCCTCCAAAGAACACTTTCACATTCTTGTATCCCAGAGAGTCTAATTTTGCGGCAAGGGTAATGCTTGAGTTGCATTCCTCTCCATCACAATATGTTATGAGTGTCAGATCACGTGGAAGAATGGCGAGGATTTCCGGACTGTCTTGCGCATCCTTGAGCGGAATATTCACTGCCCCTTTGATGTGGCCAAGCTGGTAGTCGAATCCATGTCGGGCATCGACGAAAAGTGCCTCACCTGACTCGTGGATCTGCCGGGCCTCATCAAGCGTGACGACTTGCGGAACTGCTTTGGCTTGCGCGTGCGGAGGTGGCGCGGGGGCAAAGAATCCCTTGCCGGTAATTCCTGTATAGCTGAAGCCAAGTACCGTTGCCAGGGCAATTATGTATATTGTCTGCTTGAACACGTCGTTGCTGTCTCCGCCTTTGATTTCGCCATTCAATTCTACACATTCCCAAAGACATGTGCAACGTCGGAAGGGCGCAGGTAGTCGTAAGATCCCTGTTTGCTTCTCGCGATACTTCTTCTTTATTTATAGTCCCAGACAGAGTTGTCATCCGGAGTCGAAACTTACCAAAGCGCCAAATCATTTCAGGAGAGTTGTAATGAAGACTATTGTATGGTGTGCGCTATCCCTTTGCCTTATTACCGCAACAATACAGGCCGAACAAAGCAAAGACGGATTGTGGTTCGATATCACCGAATCGCAATTCTCAGGCGGCCAGGAGAGACTCATTATCCCGGCGCAATATCGGACAGTCGGTTTGGATATACAATCGCTGACAGCTATGTTGCGCGGATCGCCGATGGAACGGAGCGTTCGTCTCCAGGATTCGCCAACCATTATTGGCCTGCCACTTCCGGAGGGTGGTTTCGGCAGTTTCCGCGTTGTGGAATCGCCTATCATGGCTCCTGAACTTGCAATACAATTTCCCGAGATCAGAACATATCTGGGGCAGGGAATTGATGACCCGACCGCAACAGTCCGGTTTGACATCACTCCTGCTGGATTTCATGCAATGATCATTTCATCGTCGGCTACAGTCTACATTGATCCGTACAGTCGCGGTACGACGCGAGAATACATCAGTTACTACAAACATATGGCCCGGGCGGATGCATCAAGACGCTTCGAGGAAATCGGAGTGATTGATCCGGATGGAACGATGGGACGGGAAATTGCGCGCCTCGTTGCGTCGCGGACCTCTCCAACGGTCACTGGTGAAGAATTGCGCACGTACAGACTTGCGCTCGCATGTACCGGTGAATATGCGACGTTCCATGGGGGGACTGTTCCACTTGCGCTTGCGGCGATGGTTGTCGCCATGAACAGGGTGAACGGTATCTACGAACGTGAAGTCGCAGTCAGAATGGTTCTTGTGGCAAATAACAACCTGATCGTCTACACAAATTCCGGTACCGATCCATACTCGAACAACAACGGCGGGACGATGCTTGGCCAAAACCAAGCCACGTTGGACAATATTATCGGGTCGGCGAACTACGATATTGGACATGTATTCAGCACCGGCGGCGGAGGCATTGCAGGCCTCGGTGTGGTATGCAGTAACGGTAACAAAGCCCAGGGTGTTACAGGTCTCCCATCACCCATCGGTGATCCCTTCTATGTTGACTATGTCGCACACGAGATGGGTCACCAATTTGGCGGCAACCACAGTTTCAACGGTACTGCGGGGTCCTGCGGTGGCGGTAATCGGAATGGCGGAACTGCGTACGAGCCCGGCAGCGGATCGACGATTATGGCGTATGCCGGAATATGCAGTGGCCACAACATACAGAATTTCAGCGACGACTATTTCCATGGGATCAGTTTCGATGAAATAGTTGCTTATACAACACTTGGCGGCGGGGCTGCATGCCCGGTTGTGACGTTCACAGGAAACACGCCACCATCTGTTGATGCCAATCCCACAGGATATGTTATTCCCACAGGCACGCCATTTTTCCTGACCGGACTCGCGGACGACCCGGACAATGACTCCCTGACATACACATGGGAGGAGTTTGACCTTGGTCCCGGCGGCTCTCCAAACGCTCCGACCGGCAATGCACCAATTTTCAGGAGTTTCAAAGGCACGGGAAACCCCACGCGTATTTTTCCGCGGATGTCGGACATCCTGAACAACACCCAGACAATCGGAGAACTCCTGCCAAGTTATGGTCGGGTGATGATCTTCAGACTCACCGCGCGCGATAATAGGGCCGGTGGCGGGGGTGTAGGGTATGATGCAACCGGCGTCGACGTTGTTGGTTCAGCAGGTCCGTTCGCCATCACTGCCCCCAATTCATCGCTGACCTGGTTAATGAACTCCATTGACACAGTGAAATGGAATGTTGCCAATACGGATCAGGCCCCCATCAATTGTACGCAGGTGAATATCCTTCTCTCGACTGATGGAGGACTGACCTTTCCGACAGTGCTCGCTGCGAACACGCCAAACGATGGTGCCGAACCTGTCAATGTCCCCAATGCCGCCATTTCTGCAGCGCGCATAAAGATCGAATCCGTCGGTAATGTCTTTTTTGATCTTTCGAATTTCAATTTCTCCATTGGCTCCGTTGCATCACCCCAGCTTGTCACTCCGGCCAATCTCAGCACAAATCTCTTTCTTCCTGTGACCGTTCTGTGGCGCAGTGTAGCGAACGCCACGTCGTATCACTTGCAGATTGCTTTGGATGCGAACTTCACAAATCTCCAATTCAATGATTCAACGCTGACAGATACCGTGCGCGTTGCGACAGGATTACTCAACAATCGCCTCTACTACTGGCGTGCGAGAGCGAAGAATGCCAGCGGCACAAGCGGGTGGTCCGAAACCTGGAATTTCCGGACTGTTGTCGCACCCCCGAATCCACCCAATCTTTCCTCACCTGCGAACAATGCAATCAATCTCGCCACGACACTCACATTACAATGGAACGCGGTGTTTGGTGCTACAGGATATGCTGTACAGGTTTCCCTGGATTCTGCTTTCAGCAGCACCCTGGTGGATGATTCGACATTGACAATCACCCAGCGCCCAGTAATTCTGACACAGGGAACGAAATATTACTGGCGTGCAAAGGCAAAGAATGCCGGCGGCTTCGGGCTCTATTCAGTGATCCGAAATTTTACGACGCAGCAGTTGCCCGGACAGATTACGTTGTTGTCGCCCCAATCAGGTGCTGCAGTCGCGGAGGATAGTGTCCTGCTTGTCTGGCAAAGAGCTGGTACAGTGAATGAACGCTACTGGCTGCAGGTGGCAACAGATTCGCTGTTTGTCTCCGGGACCATTGACTCAACGCTGACGGACTCGGTTCGCGTGGTGCGACAGTTGCTGGCAAGCCAGGAATATTGGTGGAAGGTGCGAGCCGG
>CAZIHJ010000040.1:11314-25692 GCA_964538485.1 uncultured Chitinophagales bacterium
GGACTGTACTTCTACAGAATACGGGCCGGGGATTTTGAACAGACCAAGAAGCTGGCTTTAGTGAGATAGGGGAAATGTATTGCAGTGGAACCAGTAAACTGTAGGAACGAATACGCGGGCAGTGCTAAGGTTTCGTGGCCGATTTATGCACGGTGAACAAACGGGGACGTTTGTACTACTGCCCGTTTGGATCTGGGGAGCAGGTCAAGCCTGCGCGTCCTGCCTGACCGAATCGCTCAAACCAATGCGGCGTTTACGTATGGGAGTCAGACTGGGGCGGAAAAAAAGCGCTGCACCATCCCCAACATCTTTCCCTCACTCGTACCCGCTCAGTGTCGGGGATGGTCGCAGCAGCTTCCTCTTGCTGTCAAACACCGTGCAGCCCGTTACATGGTCGTGTTTCCACGGGCTGCACAGGGCCACATGTGAGAATCTTCGCTGAAGCGTTTACCGCTCCAGCGCTTCTCGCATGGGCGATGTCGAACGACAACTTCCGCTACATTAATACAAAACGATAATTAAGCAGGGATTAAAATCGGATTAAGGGATTTTTAGAAATTGTAATGGCGGGGACGTGAACAAGAACACTCACGTGTGAACCGGAGGCCAGAATTACACAGGAGAATCCAACATTGGGGCATTCGATGTATTTTGAGCTGACACCTCCTCAATGCGAACACCACGCCACTCTGCTATGCGTCGAATGATCAGTTGTCGCACGTCTTCACAAAGAACCGCAACGTCCTTCCCCCCGCTCTCCACAGGGTCGAGCACCGCCAGCTTGATCTCCGATGACTCGCCGTAGATCCATGTGTTCTTTGGCAGGGCTCCGAACGATCCGTCGATGGCGAGAGGAAGGATGGGGATGTTGTTCCGGACTGCCAAATGAAACGCCCCCTCGTTAAATTTCTGCACACGTCCGTCAGGTGAGCGTGTCCCTTCCGGAAAGAAAAACACCGAGCAGGAATTCTCCAAATACCACTTGGCCCGTAAAAGTGCTTGTGCGGCCTTGCGTCGGTCACCTCGCTCCACCGGAATGTCTCCGGCGAATTTCATCATCCATCCGATCACCGGAAAGCGGAACAACTCCACTTTGGCGAGCCACTTCATCTCCCAGGGGAGTGTGCTGATGAGAGGAATGTCTGCAAATGACTGATGGTTGCACACAACAACGTAGGGCCTTCGGGGATTAATGTTCAGTGAGCCGGAAGTGAGAAGGTGCCACGAGGGATTTGTATGGACCATCGCCGCGCCAAGTTTGCGGAACCACATGCCGGTGCGGTATCGCACGCGATCACGGTCGAACACCTTGATAACAGCAAGCAGCGGAAGCCAGAGAAGAATCAGGACTATGGGAACAGTCCAGATCCAGATGGAACGAAGCACGTTTTTCAAATCTCAGTTCTCAACAATAGCAGTTTTCAATCACTCAGTATGTTCATCAACCGACTTTTACCACGACCATGGTCATGTCATCGTGTTGCGGGTGGCCGTTGGTGAACTTCTCCACATCAATACAGATACCTTTGATGATTTCAGTGGCTGATTTGTGCCGGTGATGCGCAAGTGATGTGGTCAGCCGCTGTTCGCCAAATTCATCCCCGGATTCCGTCATCGCTTCAGTAAATCCATCCGTGTAGAACACCAGAACCTCGCCGGCGTGAAGCTGCACTTCCTGCTCTTCCAGCACGGCATCGAATACTTTTCCCATCTCCAAACCCAGGGCCATACCTTTCGGCGTGAGGAGCATGTCCTGTTTACCCGCACCTTGCGTAACGATAACCGGGCACTGTCCCGCCCGCGCAAACCGGATGATCTTCTTCTCCGGATCGAGTATGGCATAAAACATACTCACAAACGAATTCCGGTCGATCGTCCGGTACATCAGACTATTCACTTTGCTCAACACCGTCTTGGGCGAGACATTATCCTCGGCATGCGATTGGAGGATGCCTTTCGTCAACGTCATATAGATTGCAGCCGGAACGCCTTTGCCTGAGACGTCGCCGATGGCTATGCCGATCTGCCGGCCACCAAGATTTACAAAATCATAGTAGTCTCCCCCCACCTCGAGCGCGGGAATGCAGATGCCTGAGATATCATATCCTTCTGCAGTGGGATTCGTTTTTGGCAACAGACTCATCTGGACGCGGCGTGCAATCTCCAGTTCCTTTGCCATTCGCTCACGTTCGGAGATCCTCTGAATGTGTGTGGGCATTGTGGCAGGGGTAAACTCAAACCTCCCTCTTTTGACAAATCCTGTCAGCGCAATACACAACGGCGTTGCAAGTAACAGAACGGAAAGCCATTGTGTTGCCGCAAACCCATCGCCCGTCGAGGTCAGGAGGGGAATTGCTTCGTTGAATCCGATGATGACGAAGTTGGCGGTAAGAGTCGTCAGCAGGTCGTATTTCATAAACAGGTAGCTGAAGAGAAGTCCGAAGAGAGCGAGAATGATATATGATTCCGTGAATCGCAGAAAGCCGAAGGGCAATTCCCACACAACAAAAGTTGTAAAACAGAACAGGATGGTTGAGATGACAACACCCACCAGGGGGCGTTTGAATTTTTCCTTCAAATACGAGATGAAGAACAACCGGAAGACGATTTCTGTGATTACGGCACCGGTGATTCCCGCGAGAGCCGGACGGAGAAATGGTACAAATGCCTCCGGGGTTCCACTAACGCCCTGAACAAAAATGCCACTCTTGAATGTTGGGAGATACCATGCGAGGGCCGCGGCATACGATCCGAGAATGATCAATCCCCAGAGGAAACCGCGTAGTATCCCTTCGGCAACGTCCAGATTCGCAAACTTGCCGAAGACAATGCTGTCCGCTCCTGTCAACTTTGCAGGCCAAACACTGCGCGACGACGACTCACCAACACTCCACGCGGCAAACACCATCACACTGGCGAAGACATGGTAGATGAACACGGTGAACCCGAACATGATAATGCGCGTGTTGAATCTGTTCATATCGCCCATACCGACTCCCGCGCCGATCACCGGATAGATGTTGATTGTCGAGAGTATGGACGCCACGAACAGGCCGATGAAAACGAGTACTGCGGTTCTCGTCCCCACTTCGCCTGCGTGGTATTTCTTCAGGAAGAGAACAACAATGAAGAAGAAGAGGAGGAAGAATACCGCAAAGGAGGACGTGCTGAGGAACGTCGCAGTGGTGCCGATATCGCTGAACTCACGCTGAAAAGTGCCGCTTGGTGCGTTGGTGAACCGGTATCCGCCAACCTCGTTGCCGAGTACCTGTACCCAGATTGTTCCTTCCAACACAGTGTCGCGTGTCGACCACACGAAGCGATGGTCCAGGCGGTTCGATTGCTGTGTTTCCGATGAGGACTTCAGGTCGTAAGATGAGAGATTGACACCTTGACGCGTGAGGAATTTTTCGGCTATCGCTCTTGCCTCGTCTCTTGAAATTGAAGGCCTGGCTGTGGAGTCTTTGACAATATGTTGAAAGCCGAGAACACGACCGCCGGGAGAAATCCATGCTTGAAATGACTCATCCGATTGAGTTGGCGGCACGTTTTTATCATACCAGTTCAAATACCAATGGTGAGTCGAGAGCGTATCAGCGCGGATAACCTTGTTCGCGTATTCGATCCCACCAATGGTTTGCAGATATAAATGCACTTGCCCATTAAGGTTGAACCAGGCATCTTGCTGGTATGATGAAACATCATACCCGAGACGGGTAAGAAAATCATTGGCCTTGTCCATGATCTCGCTACGGGTGTACTTCAGATCGACGGATGCAGCGGGGGCTACTTGCTCAAACAACAAGAAGAGCGCGATCGCTCCTGCAAGGCCGAGAATGCACAGTATCCCGAATTTCCTGACAAACGAATCTTCCATGACGCTCATGAGAGTGGGATGGATTGAGGTTGGATGACAGCTACAAGGTACGATTCCTCGGCGGACAAATCAATCATTTCGACCGCAGCGTTCACTACTACACATTGTTTGTGTTGATTCTCTGTATCTGGTCGGACTCATGTATGTGTACCCCCGGAAGATTCCGTTTTGAAGTGCTGACCATTGCTGCTGCAACGATTGCTCCCTTGATTACACGATACTTCCTCCACGGGCCCACCATTGCAAAACTCAACATTGTCATCAATGGTGGAATGAATATATCCTGCCACCGAACTTCGTCCCGCTCGCCAACCAACATGGATGGCCGGAAGATATGTACAGACTTGAACGGAATTGCTTTCACGGCTTCTTCTGTCCGTGCCTTCAACCGGAGGTAGAAGACCGAAGAGTCGGACCGTGCGCCGAGGGATGTGACGATCAGGAATTGCGTTGCGCCGTTGCCGTACGCCAACGTCGCAATCTCTACAGGATAGTGATAGTCTATTTTCTCATATTCCGCCTCTGAACCACCCGCTTTCTTCCTTGTGGTACCGAGTGCGCAGAAGACATCATCGGCCTTCATGATCGTTGCATACTGTGACAGTTTGTCGAAATCCACCACATGCTGTTCAAGCCGTTCATGCCGCATATCGATTTCCCGGCGGGTAAGTGCGGTCACCTTGGAGTATACAGGATCGTTCAATAGAAGTTGCAAACAGTGTTTGCCGATTAATCCGGTTGCGCCGACGAGGAGCGCTGTTCGTTGTTGCATGATGTTAGGCGAGTTTGTAAATGGAAATAGGTTCTTCCCGTCCCTTTACATATACAGGTCCGAGAGCTTCGGCTTGAATGCCGTTTTTGTTGATCGATTGCCACACCTCCTCAGATACAAGCAGCCGGGCTTGATACTCTTTGGTAAGCTGTTCGATCCGTGAGGCAAGCACGACAACGCTGCCGGTAATGGAGTATTGTTTCCGGAGTATTGAGCCCACATTGCCTGTCACGGCTTCACCGGCATGGAGTCCGATGCCAAGGCGAGTCGGCGGAATTGTTCCGTTGACGGTTTCCTTTTCGACGCGGGCAATAATTTCCAGAGCGGCGTCAACTGCGTTCTGGCAATCGTTGTTAACGCTGACAGGTGCGCCGAATGTTGCCATGAACCCGTCTCCTAAAAACTGGTTAATCACGCCATGCCGGCGGTTGACGATTTCAATGATGAAGCCGAACAGGGAGTTGAGGTAGGCAACAATCTCCTCGGGCTTCTTCTTTTCAACGAGCGGGGTGAAATTGCGGATGTCGAGGAACATCACGCACACACGTTTCCGGACACTCGGAATATCGGTCTGCTGTTTCAGCAGTTCATCCACAATCGATTGCGACACCTGTTGGCCGAATACGCTAATGACTCTGTTCTTGTCCTCAATCATTCGACGCGCTGTGACTACACGTTGCTTGATTTGCAGTCCGACGAATCCTGAAAGAACGCCACCACCCAGGAACAGTCCACTGCGTGCAAGATAGTACAGATGCGATCTGAATCCCGTGTTTGATAATTCATGCGCCACTTTCGGGAGATAATACTCCGTGAGCAGTGCATATTCAAGTGCGGCAATGGCTCCGGTGAACACGCTGAGCCGCGGATCCAGCCGCAATGTTGCAAGCATAATGAAAATGAAATACGCATACGATGGGGGAGATTGCAGGGCATATAACGGACTGACTGTCTCAGAGAGAAAGATGATCATCACGCTGGGCCAGCTCGTTTCGATGAAGGCATTAACATACCGCAGCGGCTCCGGGATACCTTTTCCTTGAGCCATTCTCGTCTTGATGACAAAGCGGACGAGAAGTTCGTACATCAGCATGATGGCGAGTGAAGCCACGAGCAGGTACATCGGACCGATTGTTGGGAATAGGAGCAGGTAATCATCTTTGAAGAGCGGGATAATGAAGAGAAAGAGGGGGATGAGAACGGCAAAGAACGTAGCAAGCATGGTTGTGCGAACAAGCTCGCTTTCCACCGTCTCACGACCAAGCTGGCGCTCAAACTGCTCGTCAAATACCTTATTTCTGCCGAACAACTTGAACATATCCCTTATCATCAAATATATTTCTTCACCCGTGGCCACACATCCTGCAATGAACCCTTCATTCCCCGGCAGATGAAGACCCTGAGGTTGTTTTCATACGGCATGCAGTATTCATTGGTTACCACCTCGGTCTCAATCACGTCATCAAACGCCTGCTCATGATCTTCCCGGTTGCCTCCAAGGATGATCACCACATTTACGGTGGAATCTCCGGGACCCCACAGCCAGTAGTTGTTATGTCCGCTGATGGCGCGGGGGAGACCGTATTGTCTTCCCAGGAAATCAACTGCTCCGCTCCGTCCGTAATTGTCAGCGTAGATGGTACAATGCGCCCGTTCTTCGGGTGTCAGACGATTGTATGCTCGTGCGACTGCTGCGACCTTCTCTTCCCATCCAAACCGATCTGCAAAGTGCTGTGGCAGCAAACCAAGTTCTTGTCGTTCGGCTGCCTTTGGAGTCTGCCCGAGGGCGTGACTATATTCGATGTATGTTTCCACCGACAGAACGGGAAGGGCAAGGGGGGCTACAAGAATTCCGCCCGCTGCAAGCAACGCGACAAGTCCGGATTGCATCCACCGTCTTCCCTGGCTGCTGCTGAGGAGTTCAATACCAACTGCTCCGGACGCAAACAGCACCGGATAGATCGGACTCAGGTAATACACCTTTGCCTGTTGGACAATGAACAGCACCAGTATAGCAATATACGCCCAGCCGATAATTCTCCATCTCTTCATCTCACGATGGAACAACAGCATCAAGAGTCCGGGGAACCAGACAAGGAAATTGAACGGATGCAAATCCGTCACCTGGCCGAGAAGAAATTCGGCGGGCGAGATGGGAGCGTTCTTCATTGTTGCCGCGTTATGCATGAACTCCAACGTCGGCCAAGCATTGGTGATCTGCCAGATGATATGAGGAAGGAAGAGGAGACCGGCAATGGCACCGCCGAGCCAGAGCCATTTTGTCATCAACCAGCGGCGATGTTCTGTGAGCAAAAGCCCGACCAGAATACCAAAACAAAGAAACGCCATGCTGATTTTGTTCAGCAAACCGAGTCCGGCAACCAGGCCGAAACTCAACCACATTTTCGGGTCGTCACGCTTGATCATTACGATCAGAATGTAGAGGGCAAGCGACCAAAAGAAGACATCAAAGCTATTCATGGAATAGAAACCTGACATGGCGAGATGCACAGGAGCAATCACAGCCGCCGTGCATGCGACCACGACGGCACGAACGCCACCGCCAAGTTCACGTGTCATCAATCCAGCAAGGTAGACTGTTGCGGCAGCCGCGACAGCGGGAAGAAATCTCAAGGCGGCTATCGAATCCCCAAGCAGTGCTCTGGATACTGCAAGAATGAATATCGAAAGGGGAGGTTGGTCCACATACCCGAGTGCCAGATGCTCGCTGCACGCAATGTAATAGAACTCATCCCGAAAATAACCGTACCCTCCCATTGCATTGACAATGATGTGGAGGAGAAGTTTGATTCCCGCGAACAGGAGAATCGTCCGCCGGATGCGACGTGATTCTGGATTATGGATTGCGGATTCAGGGTTCAAGCAGCTTGCGGTTGGAGGTTAGGGTTTGGTCAGGCTTCAGGGCTCATAGTTTTCAGCCCTGCTTCCTACAATTGATCATTGATTGTTGCTGATTGATAATTGTCTTTTCTACCACTTTCCTGACGCTCCTCCTCCTCCAAAACTTCCGCCACCGCCGGAGAACCCTCCGCCTGATGATCCGCCGCTCGATGACCAGCCGCGTCCGGACGACGCAAACATGCCGGAGGAGATCCACTTCTTTTGCAGCTGTTTTCCTTTCTCGCTTCCCGCGAAAAAGAACTTCGAGCCGATAAAGCCAACGATATATAAGATGAATAGTACAATGCCCGGAGTGAAACCGAGTATGGCTGTGGGGAACAGCAGCCAGAACGGGATCAGAAAGACGAAGAGAAACCATGACTGACAACCCGTGGAGAAGATGGCAATTGCTGTAAAGATTCCCACCACCACGAAGAAAATCAGGAAGGCGATGATGCTCCCGACGACGCTGTTGCTTGAGCCATCCACGGTATTATCGGCAGTATAAGCACCGTTTATTGCCGCAAGAATTGCAGCAACACCTGCACGAACGCCGCCGTCGAAATCCCCATCCTTGAAGCGTGGGATCATCTCGTTTCGCACGATGCGGCTGCAGGTGACGTCCGGCAGATTGCCCTCGAGACCATACCCGACTTCGATTCGTACTTCACGATCATCACGCGCGACAAGCAGCAATACTCCGTTATCTTTTCCCTTACCACCGAGCTTCCATGTTTCAACTACACGCATGGAGTAATTCTCAATGGGTTCACCGTCCAGACTTGGAATGGTGAGGACTGCAACCTGGTTGGATGTCGAGTCTTCGTGTGCCTTCAACAGTGCTTCGAGATCATGAATCGTGTTGGGGAAAAGTATTCCGGCGGTGTCGTTGACCCTTCCCGAGAGAAACGGAACGTCAGCCGCATAGAGGAATGCTGTGGAGAGGAGAAGAACAACAGCGCACCAGCGTGTGCCTGTTTTAGCCATCGGTACGAAGTGTATTGGGAAGCTCGTTTATATCGTCGGATTGTCGCGCAACACCGTGCTTCTTCAACAGCTCACCGCACATCGTTAATCCTTCAATCATGCCTTCTACTTTTCTGCCGGACTTGATACCCTGTGTAACGGCATGGACTACGCCATCCCAATCGGCCTTTTTGACTTTGGCATTGATGCCGGAATCGCCAACCACCAACACACGGTGTTCGAACACACTCACGAAGAGCAGGATACCCGTTCGCCCTCGCGTGTTGAATACCTCTTCCGAAAGAAATGCCTCTTCAGCCCGCTGTTCAGCACGCCTATTCATGAGAGCATTGCCGGCAAGAAGGCGTTTGAGGGGAGGGATGTACCTTCCCGCGACCCAACCGATTGCTGTGCAAACGAGCGTTGCAACCGCAAGTTCCATGGCATCATACTCGATCCATCGGTCTGTGAACACGCGCATCGCAAGCACGACAGTGAGAGGTAACAGTCCGAGCAGAAGCGCGCTGCGCAATTCTGCTTCATCGTAGTCGTCGCTTCGCTCAACAATGTAGGGGACAACTTCACCCGAGGTTTGGCTCTCGGCTGTCTGTACCGCCGCCCTTATGCGTTCAAGATCGGCGTCGGAGAAAAATCGTTGAGGCATTGGTATTCCCGGACTTTTGTTGAAATAAAGAACGGGAATATGGTATGGAAGAATCAGCGGGGATGCAAGAACCGGGCTGAGAGTTTCGAAATCCTCAGCCCGGCCCGGAGACGGCTACATCTGGTTGATCATTCTCCGCACAGTTGCCAGTATCCAGGGTGGAGCCAGTTGGGAATTCGGCTGTGTTGTATTAACATTAAATTGGCCGCTGCCAACCGAGGTTGTTCCGGTATTTGGCGGAGTCTGAATCGCACCCCCTTCAAATACCCCCTGAATGTTTGTCGCACTGATGGAAGAGATCGTCGCATGGCCAGTGGTCGTAACATAGCCATTATACACTGCGAAGGTGTCCGTCGGTGAGACATTGTAATTGAAACTGAGGGTCGCCGGCGGAGGAACTTCGCTGAACGAATACTGATCAGCACCGATTGTGGAGGTCGAGTTGAAGAGAAGCACGGCAACATCGGAGCTGGTAGCCGAGTGAAGTACATACGCAAAGAGGTAAATGTAATTCCGGCCTGCATCTGTTCGCCTTAAGACGCCAACACCCGAACCTGAAGTTGCACCCCACGCGCCGTTTGCGGAAAGATTGCCCGCCGGTGATGTGAATGAGAATGTTCCGCTGCCACTAATGCCGCCTCCTGAACCGCCTCCACCGGAAACAGTGATACCGATGACGACACTGAGCGGGAGGTTATCGGCAACAGAGGCGTCGTTGATTGTTATGGAGGTTGTTCCGGCGCCAACCGGCGTGACCGTTATGGTGTCGTTACTCATCGATACTGTTGCAATCGCAGGGTCAGGTGCGCTTGCAACAGAATACGGTAACGTCCCGCCTGTAAGTTTCGCTTTTACTGCTCCGCCTGAATTCGGTACAGACAGCAACTGTCCTGAACCGGAGAATGTGAAGGCCTGGATTCCGCTGGTTGGCGGAGCCACCGGACTATCGTCATTGCTGCAACCGCAAAGCCAAACGAGTGAGAATCCCAGGATGGCTGTTGAAAACAGTACACCGATTCGGTTCATATTAAATTCCTTTTTTGTTGGAAACTATGTGAGATACTGATGGAAAAATAATCGATTCCACAGGTCATTCAATACCCCAGAAGGGGTATTCTGTATTTCCAGGTATGAAATGTCAATCAGGAATTGGAACGGAGAATGAAGACGGGCTGAAGAGAATTCAGGAAGATACTGTGGATGTCTTATACAAGCCCGCGTTCAAGGGCCACGCGAACTGCAAGCGCACGTGAATGGACGTGAAGTTTTTTGTAGATATTCTTTATATGGGTCTTAACCGTGTGGGGACTGATGAAAAGTCGTTTTGCGAGAGTTGAATATGTCTCCCCATGAACGAGTCCATCAAGCAACTCAAGCTCACGATCTGAAAGACTCAGGTTCACAGGTTCAACAGTACGGAGATCATTCTGCGGCTTGTCCGCAGGCCTGGCCCGCAGAAACGAGAGCACTGTACGCGCAATGCCTTGTGACATTGGTGCACCACCGGCCTGAAGCTCGCGAATGGCATCAACAACACTCTCTATGGGATCATCTTTGAGCATATACCCGGATGCCCCGGCTTTGATAGACTGAAAAATCTTGGGCTCTTCTTCAAAGACCGTGTACATCATGATCTCCACCTGGGGGAAGAGTTCCTTCATTGCAATGGTGGTATCAATACCGGATATCCCCTGAAGGTTAATATCCATGAGTACAATATCCGGCATGAGACTTGGCTTCATACGTTGCATCGTCCTGAGTGCTGTCTCCCCCGAAGCAAACGTTCCCGCAAGTTCGATATCATCGAAGAACGTGATTTGTTCCTCGAATCTCTTGCGTAGTGAGGCGTTGTCTTCAACAAAAGCTACCCGTATGCTCATAAGTACCTATCAATGTATAAGATGAGTAATGAAGCTCAATACCCCATGAGAGGTATTCTCGTTTCAGTGTTTGCCGATGGAGATACTGACTTTGACTTCGGTCCCAGAGTCGATGCCGTTGGTAATTGAAAGAGTTCCGCCCAGTTCCTCCGCTCGCAATCGCATGTTTCGTATTCCATTTCCCGATAGCTCATCACCAGGGCTGTCTTGAATGCCTTTGCCATCGTCGGACAGGATGAGATGAAGTACCCCGTTCTCTGTTTCTGCTGTAATACGGATACGCTTTGCTTCCGCGTGCTTGATGCTGTTTGTCAGCGCTTCTTGAAGGATGCGGAAACAGTTGAGTACTTGTACAGGGGAAAGTGGGGCTATGGTGGTCGTCGTTCCCGTTATTTCGAGAGACACTCCCTCGTGGAACAGAAGCTGCTTTCGGGCATAGGATTCAACATGCTCTGTAAACTGATGAAGAGTCATGCCGTTGGAATTGAGCGCCCAGATGGTCTCCCGCAGGAGGGCCATACTCGATCGGGCATCAACGCGAAGTGAATTGACCACACGTTCGGAGCGTTCGTCACGGTTGAGGGCGTATCTGCCCACGAGGTCAAGTCCGGAAATGATGTTGACAAGCTGTGCGCCAACGTTATCGTGAAGGTCACGGGAAATGCGTTCACGTTCATGCTGAAGTTGCTGCTGAATTTCCAATGCCCTTACCTGTGCTCTGAGTTTTCTTGTGGAGAGATACCGTACAGTGCCGATTAATCCGGCACCCATCGAAATGACTGCAAGTCCGAAAAACCATGGTTGCTGCCAGAAGGGTGGAGGGATGACGATCCGGATAGGAATGAAGTTGTCGTTCCATACTCCGTCGCTGTTGCTTACCATGAGACGGAAAAGATACTCCCCCGGACCCACGTTTGTATAGCGGGCATGTCTCATCGAGCCCGAAACAACCCAATCCGGATCAACCCCTTCGAGTACATACGCATACCTGTTTCGGGATGGATCTACAAAATCCAGGGCAGAAAATTCAAATGAGAAAGTATTCTCATTGTATGGAAGTACAATCTCCCTGATCGATTCAAGAGGTTGTTCAAATGTCACCGGCTGATCAAGCCGCGTAAAGCCGGTGAGGACAATGCGTGATGTGCAGGGGGTTTCCCGGATATCGGATGCATGGAATGCGTCTATTCCGTTGACCCCTCCGAAATACATCATCCCAGTCTCATCCTGAAAGAATGCGCCACGGTTGAACTCGGTATTCTGCAAGCCATCGCGTGTATCATAATTCCGGAACTTCCGTGAGGAGAGTGTAAACCGCGATATACCCTTGTTTGTGCTCATCCAGACGTTCTGTTGTGCATCTTCCAGAACCGCATAGACAATGTTACTGGGAAGGCCGGATGTGATCGTCAGATGATCCATTGGTGTTCCACTCGAATCAAAACGAAACGCCCCCATATTAAACGAACCTGCCCAAAGATCACCGCTCCTTGCCTGGGTAAAACTGTTGAGAATCGGTGCTGCAAACAATGATGTGTCTTTGCGGTGGTCCCACACCAGTGTTGTCGTCCTGGTGAGTGGATCGAACAGATACAGGCCATACGGACCGTTCCAGCATCTTCCCCTCCGATCCCAGAACATTCCAACGAACGTTCCCATGCCTTCTTCTTTCGTCTCGAAGACATTGTCGATTGCTCCGGTGATCGGATGAATCGTTCCTATGGATTTTTCGCAAGTGAACCAGATGGAACTGTCTTTGCATACGACCCTTGTCACCAAGTCGCTCGCTATGGTCTCCGGATCGTCAACGTTGTGCTGAAACCTCGTCCAGGTGCGAGACCGGGGTTCGAGGCGATTCACACCGCCGTAGGTGGCGACCCAGATGGCCCCGTGTTGGTCTTCAGTAACAGACCACACAATGTTGTTCGAGATGGAATTGGGATTGTGAAGGTCATGGGTATGACCGGTGATGGAATCACGTGAGGGTTCGTATTGATAGAGTCCTCCTCCATGTGTTCCCGCGTAGAGAGTACCATCTCTTGCTTTCAGCAAAGAAAGCACAAACTTGTTTCCCATACCGGACAGCATTCTCTCTACTGCGGGAGGGTTGCGAAATTTTTCCTTGACGCGTGAATACTTGTTGAGTCCGTTTCCCCAGGTTCCACACCACAACGTGTGTGCGTTGTCCTCAAACAAGGAAACCACGCGATTACTGTTGAGAGAGGCATGGTCAGCGGAGTTGTTGGTGTGATGCACGAAGCTCTTTCCCGCCTCGTCAAACATATCAAGCCCACCACCGTCCGTCGCGATCCAAATTCTTCCCACTCTGTCCTCAAGTATGTCGCCCACGCTATTGTGGTTCAGACTTGATAGCTGCTTCTTCTCATGTTGGAAATGTGTGAAACGCGCAGGTTGGTCTCCGGCATTACCGCGCAAATCCAGAAGATCAAGCCCGCTTCCTTCAGTACCAATCCACATGCGCTGCTGACGGTCAATGTGAATGGATCGGATCTGGTCACTTGCTATGGAGAATGGGTCTCTGGAGTGGCGATATCTGTTCTTGATTATTCCTGTGGCGGGGTCGAATTGCAGGAGGCCATCGCTAAAGGTACCAAGCCAGAGCATACCGGAAGTGTCCTCCTGGATTGCAACGACAAGCCCCTGTGTTCCGAAGAATGCTGTCTTCCGGATTGTTGTAGTTGATTCGGATTCGGTGAACGAGATCTTGATCAGTCCTTCTGTTCCTACCCAAAGGTTATGCTCGCGATCCTCATGCAGTGCCATCACGCTCAGTGGTTTGTCGCTGAGTTCAGGCAAGTTAAGAGCATGCCTGACGAATCGGCCGGTGCGTGGATCGTACCGATTCAGACCGCCGGTTGTACCGACCCAAACACGACCTTTGCTATCCTTGAAAAGCGCCTGGATGTAGTACGTGGAGAGAGACGTCGAATCGCCCGGGATAGTGGTAAAGACCTTGAACCGATTGCCATCGAACCTGTTCAGGCCATCGGACGTCCCGAACCACATAAAGCCATCGTTGTCCTGCAATATGCATGTAACAACCCCGGCGGAAAGTCCCTGCTCAAGGCCTATTCTATCGAACCTCATGTTTTGAGAAAGCGCCTGTAAGACAGGTACGGAAAGGGCGACCGCGAGAACGAGGAATCGTATAAGAGTCAATATGGTCAAGAATTGTGGAGTTGCGTGTCCAATAATCTCAGGAGAAGGGCCGGCACTCACCATCCGTTCTCCAAGAATCAGATTAACGTAAAGAACGATATGGAAGAATCAGCGGGGATGCAAGAAGCAGGGCGGTGG
>CAZIHJ010000040.1:25792-28005 GCA_964538485.1 uncultured Chitinophagales bacterium
CCTAGCGTCCCGCAATCTTTCGGCTGAACGTGTATTCGAGCTTTGCTTTGGTTGGGAACGTGACAATAATAACGCAGAGCACGATGGCCGTTGAAATAGTGTTGGCCCAATACTCTGGAAATGAGGAGAGTACTCCGCGCGGTGCGGCAACCATACAGATGACAAGCCCGAAAAATGCGGGAGCTTCACATAGTGCCAGCCGGACAATGGTTGCAGTGCGCAGGGCGGCAAGACTCTGCTGAACGGATCTACCTTCTTCAGAGGCGGGTGGAGCGAGAAACCGATTGTAGAGAATAACGGCAGCAACGTAACAGGAGATAGCAAAGAAGAGGTGAACAAGTGTAAGAAGCTGAACTGTCTCAACAGCTTCCATTGTGGTTGAATTGTCAGAGGGTTGTTGAAGTTGTAGAACATAGACGATAAACGCAAACATTATAACACCAATGCCCATCGTTGTCTGGATGCCCTGCAGCCCCTTCACATATTGATCTGTGAGGGCTTTCTGAAATTCATTGAGGTTGAAGGGGGACATCGTTCCTGGAATCAACGCTGAATGGATCAGTCATTGCTAGTAAATGCGTCTCGGCCGCTTGGACTTCACTTCTTCCTGAATTACCACACAAACGCCTGACGTATCCGTGCCGATCCAGAGAATGCCTTCGTTATCAACGAAGACGCAACGGAGACGATTGTCGCTCAAGGTCTTTTGATCCCCCGGATCGTTGCTGTACGACGTCACAGTCGCAGTCTTTCGATCCACTACTTTCAAGCCGCTCCCCATTGTACCGACAACGATATTGCCGAGCGTGTCTTCGCAGATTGCGGAGACATTCATCCCATGAAGATGATGTTTGAACTCTTCACGCTGACGATCGAACTCATCCTTTTCATGAATGAACTCATCGAGTCCGGCGTTCTCCAGTCCAATCCAGAGCCGGCCTGACTTATCGGAGTAAAGCGAGGTGACCGAATTGCCTGCCAGAGTGTTGGAAATGGATGCATCACGCTTGAAGAGTCGGATGTTGCCGGTGGATTTGTCAAGTTTATTCAATCCGCCACCGAGTGTGCCGATCCACAAGTTGCCCGTGCGATCTTCAACCAGCGGCCATACGCGGTTCTCACTCAAGCTCAACGGGTTCTCGGGGTCATATTTGATCTGCGAGAAATTGAGATTCGTGCGGTCGAAGGTGTTCAATCCGTTTACGGTACCGATCCAGAGTGTGCCGTCACGGTCTTCAAGGATGGACATCACGCGGTCATCGCTTAAGCTGTTGGTGTTCGCTCCGCTGTTCTTGTATTGAGTCAGCTTGCCGCTTACACGGTCGAAGCGGTACAACCCGCCGCCGAACATCCCGATCCAGAGAATGCCTGAGCGGTCCTCGTACATGGCACGCACATCGTTGCCGAGACTTGACGCGGTCTCCGGTGCGTACACCGTGATCGCGCCATTCTCATACTTGCAAAAGCCGGCCCCTGTCCCAAACCACATCACGCCGTCACGAGTTTGGGTAATCACGTTGACCTTGCTTGCCGGAAGTCCGTGCTCTAGCGTAATCCGTTTGAAGACCGACTTGCGGGCCATATCCTGTCCAGCAGCACTGAATATGATTGCCGAAAGGAGGAGGGAGACTGATGCAAACCGTAGCACATAGTGATACATAGGAATCTCCTGAATGATGCTTGTAGAATTGGGACGAAGTCGATAGAATTTTGACCGAAGGAAGACCATGTTGAGCGGTGAAAAGGTAGCAAGAATGGCGGAACGGTGCAAGGTAGGTTTGATGGAAAGCAAAAAGCCCGAAAAAATCGGGCTTCTGCGAGGCGGACGGGACTTCCCGATCCTTTCTGGTAATTCTCATGCGGGATCGGGACGACCTCTGCGTTGCGAAGAAGGCGCTCAATATATCCACGGCTCTTCATCCGCTTGATTTGACGTTCACGTTTCAGAGCGTCTGTCTTGGTTGGCAATTCCTCAATATGGATCAAGTCCCAAGGTCGCTTTCCTTTGGTCGACCGAGACCAACCATCGTTGTGATGCTCAAGCCGTAGTTTCGGATCATGACTCGAGCCAACATAGTATGACTGGTCAGCTTGGCTCTGGAGTATGTACACATAGTAGCCCATAAAAAAAGGCTCAGATTGCTCTGAGCCTTGCGGGGCGGACGGGACTCGAACCCGCGACCTCCTGCGTGACAGGCAGGCGCTCTAACCAA